>CAMPIK010000375.1 GCA_946886325.1 uncultured Shinella sp. | reverse complement strand
AGCGGCCCGTGGGACCCTCGCCGTCCGCCTTCAGCATGGCGAGCATGTCTTCGCGCGCGCGGCGGACCTCGCCGGCCGTCGCACCCACCACATGGCGCGCCATCACCGAGGAGGAGGCCTGGCCGAGCGCGCAGGCCTTGACGTCATGGGCGAAGTCGGTGACGCGGTCGTCCTCCATCTTCAGCCAGATCTTCACCTTCGAGCCGCAGAGCTTGGAATGCGCGCTCGCCTCGGCGTCGGCGTCGTCGAGCGTTCCGATGCGGGGAATGTTGCCGGCGAATTCGAGGATGCGGCTGTTGTAGATATCGTCCATCGTCAGAAGGCTTCCCGTCGATTTTGTCGTGTTTACCAATGATCCGAGGATATTGTTCCGGCGTAGACGGGAAAAAAGCATCGGGTGTCGCCTTCCGCCTCTTCCGCAGCCGTCCGCCGGTATTATATGCTATGTCGTGTTGGGGTGACAGATTTGCAATGCAAATATGCCACCTGTTGTTTGGGAAACCGTGCCGGAAGGTCGAAGCACTGAGACGCAAAGACCCGAAAGCCCCGGAGCCCGCCGACGGAACCCAAGCCTGCAGGGTTAGGCGAATGGCCAGTGGCGAGTTCGAATTCGACATCAGTCAACCCTAGAGAGGTTCATGGGTCCATGGACGCCATAGTCAAGAATTTTCCGCTGATGGACGACCAGTCCGGCCGCCCCTCCCAGAAGGAGGCCGAGGACGCCGTGCGCGTGCTTCTGCGCTGGGCCGGCGACGATCCGGAGCGCGAGGGCCTGCTCGACACGCCGGCGCGCGTCGCAAAGGCCTATCGCGAACTGTTCTCCGGCTACGATCTGGCCGCCGAGGACGTGCTCGGCCGCACCTTCGAGGAGGTGGCCGGCTATGACGACATCGTGCTCGTCAAGGACATCCCCTTCTTCTCCCATTGCGAGCACCATATGGTGCCGATCATCGGCAAGGCGCATGTTGCCTATCTGCCGAACGGCAAGGTCCTCGGCCTTTCCAAGATCGCCCGCGTCGTCGAGATCTACGGCCGCCGCCTGCAGACGCAGGAAACGATGACGGCGCAGATCGCGAAATCGATCGACGAGACGCTCAATCCGCGCGGCGTCGCCGTGATGATCGAGGCCGAGCATATGTGCATGGCGATGCGCGGCGTGCAGAAGCAGGGCTCGACAACGCTGACCACCACCTTTACCGGTGCCTTCAAGACGGAGCCGACCGAGCAGGTCCGCTTCATGACCATGATCCGGGGCCGCGGCTGAGACCGAAGGCCTCTCGAGACGGGGCCGACATGCCGATCACCTTCGAAAAACCCTCCGCAGACAAGGCCGCGCTCGAAACGGGCGCCGCCTTCACCCCGCGCTTCGACGCCAACGGCCTCGTCACCGCCGTCGTCACCGACATCAGTGACGGCGAACTGCTGATGGTCGCCCACATGAACGCGGAATCGCTGGCGCTCTCCGTCGAGACCGGCATCGCGCATTACTGGAGCCGCTCGCGCAATGCGCTGTGGAAGAAGGGCGAAACGTCAGGCAATCTCCAGACCATCGTCGAGATGCGAACCGACTGCGACCAGGATGCCGTCTGGCTCAAGGTCGCGGTCGCCGGCCACGACGCCACCTGTCACACCGGCCGCCGCTCCTGCTTCTACCGCACCGTTGCCGCCGACGGCGACGCGGCGCGGCTCACCATGGCCGGCGGGGCACCGCAATTCGATCCGGCGGATGTCTACGGCAAGAAATAGGCATCTGCGCGAATTTCGTTCAATTCCGGGACGGATTCACCAATTCGAAACGGGTCGGGGCGCCTAATCGGGTTATGAAGGCCGCAGTTCGGCCTGGAAACCGATCATGGAAACAACCGGAAGTCTCGCGTACCGACCGATTTCCCCTCTTCCTCGCCCGAAGCTGCGAAGCTTTGCCGCAGCCGCCCGCAGCATCGCCGTCATCGTCGCCTGCCAGGATGGCATTGCCCGCCATCCGCGCCCTGTACCCGGTGAAACTGCGGCGATCCGCCTTATATCTCATAAAGGTGAATTGGTAGGCATCCTGCGGGAACCGAACGGTCCCGCGCGAATTTCTCTCCTGTACGGAGGCGTTGCATGCTGAACTGGAGTTTCAATCGGAGCGTTACCACGGCGGATGCGTCCGATCCCGGTGGCCCGTCCATGAACGACCTTTCGCAGATCCCGGTCAAGGCAGCGCCGAAGCGCCCCCGCATCGCCTTGGCGCTCGGCGGCGGTGCCGCCCGCGGCTGGGCCCATATCGGGGTGCTGAGAGCGCTCGACGAGGAAGGGGTCGATGTCGGCATGATCGCCGGCACCTCGATCGGCGCCCTCGTCGGCGGCTGCTATCTTGCCGGCAAGCTCGACGAACTGGAGGCCTTCGCCCGCTCGCTCACCATGCGGCGCATCGCCAGCCTGCTCGATTTCACCATAAGGGGCAGCGGCCTCTTCGGCGGCATGCGGCTGACCAAGCGCATGCAGGAACATCTTGAAAACCTCGCCGTCGAGGATCTGGACCGCCCCTTCGTCGCCGTCGCCACGGAAGTCAACAGCGGCCACGAGGTCTGGATCCACAGCGGCTCCCTCATCACCGCCATCCGCGCGTCCTACGCGCTGCCGGGTATCTTCGAGCCGATCAAGTGCAACAACCGCACGCTGGTCGATGGCGCCCTCGTCAATCCGGTGCCGGTTTCCGTCTGCCGCGCCTATGAGGAACCGCTCGTCGTGGCCGTCAACCTCAACTACGACCTCTATGGCCGCTCGGCGGTCATCAAGCACAATGCGAGCGTGCAGAAAATCGACGAAAGCCGGCAGGAAAACGCCGAGGCGCGCCTCGGCATGACGGGGGTGATGGTCCAGGCCTTCAACATCATCCAGGACCGCATCTCGCGGGCGCGGCTTGCCGGCGATCCGCCGGACCTTGCGCTCCATCCGAAGCTTGCCGATATCGGCCTGTCGGAATTCCACCGCGCCGGCGAGGCGATCGATCGCGGCTACCAGGAAGCCAAGGCGAAGATCCTCGAGATCAAGCGCATGCAGGAAGCGCTCATCCGCTGAGGCGGACAGGATCGGTCAATCCTGCCCGCAACACCTGCCCTGTCGCTGTCAGCTTGCGATATAGGCCTTGATCTCTTCGGCCTCGCGCTCGATCGAGCGGATATGGGCCTTCACGACGTCGCCGATCGAGATGATGCCGACGAGGCGACCTTCCTTTTCGACAGGCACATGGCGCGCCCGCTGGCTGCTCATCAACTGCATGAGCTGGTCGACGGTCGTATCCTCGTCGCAGCGATGCACATTGCCCCACATGATGGAAGAGATGGGCTTGTCGAGGCATTCGGCGCCGCTCTTGGCGATCGCCGCGACGATGTCGCGTTCCGTCAGGATGCCGGCGATCCGGTCGTTCCGGTCGACGATGACGATTGCGCCGATGTGATTTTCGTTGAGATAGACCGCAGACTGGCGAACGGTGAGCTGCGTCCCGCCGGTAACGACGTTGCGGCCTTTTTCGTCCAGGATCGACTTCACATACATGCCATTCCTCCCGTTGCATCATGACTGAGAGAGGCAGGAGTCCCCTGCAGGGGACTGCCCTGCCCGCCAGCAACCCGTCGCTCCTCGACGCCCGGTTGCCGAACTCCTCCGGTGCATATGAGCAATCCGGAAGATGGTCATGTTGCGCCACGAAGGCGGCGATTGCAAGGCCGGGGC
>CAMPIK010000374.1 GCA_946886325.1 uncultured Shinella sp. | reverse complement strand
CGCTTCGCCGAGCACGGAGAGCAGCGTCTCGGCCTGCGGCGTCAGCGTTGCCGAATTGAACTCGAATTCGACGGCGAGATTGACCGTCGCCGCCAGCTCGTCGCCGAAACTGTTGACGGCGATCGGCGTCGTTTCGACCAGCAGGCCGCGCGTCTTCGAATATTTCGGTGTCAGTGCCTCGACGAGCTGCTCCGGGCTTGCCGTTGCCAGGAGATCGCCGTTCTGACCATAGCCAGGCCCTGCCCAGAAGGCGGCAAGCGCGACGAAGACAATGGCGGTGCGTGCGGCATTCAACATGGCTGGCAAGCCTCGCTCCTGTGGCCCCGATTTAGGCACGAGTTGAAGGGAAGACGGACGATAGCAGGACAATATTCGCGGGAAATCCGGCCTTTGGCGCACTTTCCATGGACCCGGCGATTTGCTACGTGCGGGGCCACGCATCGCAAAGGCCAGGGAGGGCCGACATGACCCCGGATATCACCCCACTCGTTGCCGGCAACTGGAAAATGAACGGCACGCGCGCCTCGCTCGACCAGATCAAGGCGATGGCGGAAGGCGTGAAGGGTGCGCTGTCCGACAAGGTCGAGACGCTGATCTGCCCGCCGGCGACGCTGCTCTATGTCGCGACCGCGCTCTGCGATGACAGCCCGCTGAAGATCGGCGCGCAGGATTGCCACGAGAAGGCCTCCGGCGCCCATACCGGCGACGTTTCGGCCGAGATGATCGCCGACTGCTTCGGCACCCATGTCATCGTCGGCCACTCGGAGCGCCGCACGGACCACGAGGAGAGCGATGCGCTGATCCGCGCCAAGGCGGAGATCGCCCATGCCAACGACCTCGTCGCCATCGTCTGCATCGGCGAGACGGGCGACGAGCGCAAGGTGGGCAAGACGCTCGACGTCCTGAAGACGCAGCTCGCGGGCTCGGTGCCGGATGGTGCGACGGCGGAGAATACCGTCATCGCCTATGAACCTGTCTGGGCGATCGGGACCGGCCTGACGCCGACGGCCGAAGACGTGGCGGAGGCGCATGCCTTCCTCAGGGCGGAACTTGAAGGCCGCTTCGGCGGCGAGGGGGCTGCGATGCGCATCCTCTATGGCGGGTCGGTGAAGCCGGGCAATGCGAAGGAGCTGATGGGCGTCGCCAATGTCGATGGCGCGCTGATCGGCGGCGCGAGCTTGAAAGCGGACGACTTCCTCGCCATCTACCGGGCATACGAATCGCTGACGGCGTGAGCCGGCTTTTCGGCCGGACGGGACAGCCGAGGGCTTGGAATGCGCGGCGCCTTGGTATATGCAGCCGCCAAATCCTGAAGTTTTGGCCGTTCGGCCGGGAAACCTGAAAACATGCAGACCATCTTGCTCGTCATCTATCTCATGGTCGTCGTCGTGCTGATCGGCGTCGTGCTGATCCAGCGTTCGGAAGGCGGCGGGCTCGGTATCGGCGGCGGTTCCGGCTTCATGTCGGCGCGCGGCACGGCCAATGCCCTGACGCGCACGACCGCGATCCTGGCGGCGCTCTTTTTCGTGCTGGCGCTCGGCATGGGCATTCTCGCCCGCTACGAGAGCCGTCCGACCGACATTCTCGACCGTATCCCCGGCACGACCGGGACGGGCGGCGTGCTGGATGCGCTCGGCGGCGGCGAGACCTCGACCGAAACGCCGGCGACGGGCAACAATGACGGCGTGCCCACCGATGACGGCGCGGCCAACGGCACGAGCCAGCAGCCGGCAACCGGCGATCAGAACACGACCGGCACGGGAACGGCGACGACCGGCACCGGCCAGAACAATTCCGACGTGCCGAGCGGCCAGTAAGCCGCGCGGACCAGAACAAACCGGCCGGTTGGCACAGCCCAACCGGCCTTTCTCTTGTGCATAACGATGATCCTTTCCGACCGAATGTCACCGCCAGGTGATTTTTCGGTGGCGGAATCATTTTTGAAAAGGTATCCGGTGGCTCCCATGGCGCGATATGTATTCATCACCGGCGGCGTGGTTTCTTCCCTTGGAAAAGGCATCGCTTCGGCCGCTCTCGGAGCTCTCCTGCAGGCCCGCGGCTACCGCGTGCGGCTGAGGAAGCTGGACCCCTATCTCAACGTCGATCCGGGCACGATGAGCCCGACGCAGCACGGCGAGGTGTTCGTCACCGACGACGGCGCGGAGACCGACCTCGACCTCGGCCACTACGAGCGCTTCACCGGCCGCTCGGCAACCCGGACCGACAACATCACCACCGGCCGCATCTACAAGAACATCATCGACAAGGAACGGCGCGGCGACTATCTCGGCGCAACCGTGCAGGTCATCCCGCACGTCACCAACGAGATCAAGAATTTCGTCACCGAAGGCAATGACGACTACGACTTCGTGCTCTGCGAGATCGGCGGCACGGTCGGCGATATCGAGGCGATGCCGTTCATGGAGGCGATCCGCCAGCTCGGCAACGACCTGCCGCGCAACACCGCCGTCTACGTGCACCTGACGCTGATGCCCTATATTCCGGCAGCCGGCGAACTGAAGACCAAGCCGACGCAGCATTCCGTCAAGGAATTGCAGGCGATGGGCATCCATCCCGACATCCTCTTGGTTCGCGCCGACCGCGAGATCCCGGAAGCCGAGCGCAAGAAACTCTCGCTCTTCTGCAACGTGCGCCCGACCGCCGTCATCCAGGCGCTCGATGTTGCCTCGATCTACGACGTGCCGCTCGCCTATCACAAGGAAGGCCTCGACGACGAGGTTCTGGCCGCCTTCGGCATCGAGCCGGCGCCGAAGCCGCGGCTCGAAGCCTGGCAGACCGTGTCCGACCGGATCAAGACGCCGGAAGGCGAGGTGACGATCGCCATCGTCGGCAAATATACCGGCCTCAAGGATGCCTACAAATCGCTGATCGAGGCGCTCTACCACGGCGGCATCGCCAACCATGTCAAGGTCAAGCTCGAGTGGATCGAATCGGAGGTCTTCGAGAAGGAGGACCCGGCGCCCTATCTCGAGAAGGTGCACGGCATTCTCGTGCCCGGCGGTTTTGGCGAGCGCGGCTCGGAAGGCAAGATCAATGCGGCGCGTTTTGCCCGCGAGCGCAAGGTGCCCTATTTCGGCATCTGCTTCGGCATGCAGATGGCGGTCGTCGAGGCCGCCCGCAATCTTGCCGGCATCGAAAAGGCCTCGTCGACCGAATTCGGCAAGACGTCCGAGCCGGTCGTCGGCCTGATGACGGAATGGGTGAAGGGCAACGAGCTCGAGAAGCGCAATGTCGCCGGCGATCTCGGCGGCACGATGCGCCTCGGCGCCTATCGCGCGGCGCTGAAGGGCGGCACGAAGATCGCCGAGGTCTATGGCTCGATCGACATTTCCGAGCGCCACCGGCATCGCTACGAGGTGAATGTCGACTACAAGGACCGGCTGGAAACCTGCGGCCTCGTCTTCTCCGGCATGTCGCCGGACGGCCTGCTGCCGGAGACGATCGAATACCCGGATCATCCCTGGTTCATCGGCGTGCAGTATCACCCGGAACTGAAGAGCCGCCCGCTCGACCCGCATCCGCTCTTCGCCAGCTTCATCGAAGCGGCGCTGGCGCAGAGCCGGCTGGTCTGAGGGCGGGTCGGCAGGGTTGAAGGTTCTGCCCGTCGTTTTGGGCTTGCCGACCGGTGTCGCATCCTATCCGGCGTCATCCTCGGGCTTGTCCCGAGGATCTGCAACCCATTGATTTTACCGGATCCT
>CAMPIK010000373.1 GCA_946886325.1 uncultured Shinella sp. | reverse complement strand
TTTCTGCCCCGATATTTCCAGTTGCGCGCCAGTCGAGAACCGCCGCATTGGCCGCATCTGCCAAACCACTTTTCCGCGCAAATGCCTCCCGCATCCGGACACAGAAAGACCGCCCTCGCCTTCCGGCGACGGGCGGCCTGTCATTGGAGTTGTCGGCCGATCAGACCACGGTGGTCTTGACGTCGAGGTTGCCGCGGGTGGCGTGGCTGTAGGGGCAGACGACGTGGGCCTTCTTGGCGAGGTCCTCGACCACGGCCTTGTCGACGCCGGGGACGGAGACTTCGAGCGAGGCTTCGATGCCGAAGCCGCCGCCGTCCTCGCGCGGGCCGATGCCGACGGTCGCCGTCACCTTGGCGTCATCCGGGATCTTCACCTTTTCCTTGCCGGCGACGAACTTCAGCGCGCCGAGATAGCAGGCGGAATAGCCGACCGCGAAGAGCTTTTCCGGGTTCGCGCCGGTCGCGCCGTCGCCGCCGAGTTCCTTCGGCACGGTCAGCGTCACATCGACGGTGCCGTCTTCCGTGGCGCCATGGCCGGCGCGGCCGCCGGTGGCGGATGCCTTGGTCGTGTAGAGAATGGGCATGGGTGTCTCCTTCTTTAGCGTTGGCTTTGGTGTCGCGGATTTTATATAGCGCATAAATCAATTGCGCACAATAGAATTATGCGCATTGCATTTCAGGGCCTGCGATGCCACATTGCCCTTATGACCGACGATCGTGACGAAGCCGAGACGACCACGCCCGATGCGCGCATGCTGGCGCTCGGCCAGCAGCTCTGCTTCGCCATCTATTCGGCGGCGCATGCCTTCAACCGCACCTACAAGCCGCTGCTCGAGCCGCACGGGCTGACCTATCCGCAGTATCTCGTCATGCTGGCGCTCTGGCAGCGCGACGGGCTGACGGTGAAGGCGCTCGGCGAGGAGCTCGATCTCGATTCCGGCACGCTCTCCCCTCTCCTGAAACGGCTGGAAGCGACGGGCTATATCTCGCGCACCCGCGACAAGGCCGACGAGCGGCAGGTCATCATCGAGCTTACCGGCAAGGGCCGCGCCCTGAAGGCGGATGCCTTTGTCATCCTCACCGAAATCGGCAAGGCGACGGGCTGTTCGCTGGAGACCGTGCGCGGATTGACGGCCGAGTTGCAGGCGCTGACCGAAAATCTGAAAGCCGCCCAGGAAAAAGCGGGTGAAGGCGCTTCGCAAACGCAACCGCTGCGTTAGACTGCCGCGATTCGTCCTTGCGCGCCGCGATGCTTTCGTCCCGGCAGCCGAGGTTCGATGCACAAGCCGGCCCGTCCGCCGCGGTCTTCTCCGCGGCGAAAACCAGGCCATGACGTTCGGGAGGCGCGGCGTGATCTACGACCGGCAGTGGCAGATGGTGGGGCTTGCCGCGAGCTTCTGGTGCATCACCGTCGGTATCGCCATGATGACGCTCTGGCTGGTCGAGCCTGTCGATATCGCCGAGCAGTTCCCGTCGCTCTTCGGCATGAAGTTCAATGCCGCGCTCGCCTTCGCGCTGATGGGCGTCGCCCTGATCATGACGATGCATGGCATGCGAATCGTCCCCGTCCTGATGATGACGGTCGTCGTGCTCTACGGCACGCTTTCCCTCTTCCAGCATCTCTTCGGCATCGATGCCGGCATCGACCGGCTGCTGCATCAGCCCTTCGTGCAGATCGGCACCAGCCTGCCGGGGCGCATCGCGCCGAACACCGCGCTCTGCTTCATGCTCATCGGTTCGGCGATTGCGCTGCGCGCGCTGAAGGGCCGCAACGATCTCGGCCAGGCAAGCCTCGCCTTCGCGGGTTTCATCATCGCCGCGACGTCGCTGATCGGCTATGCCATCTCGCTCGACGTCGCCCATGACTGGATCGCCTATACGCGCATGTCGATCCAGAGCGCCACCTGCTTCACGGCGATGGCAACGGCGGTGCTCTTCATCGGCGGGCGCGAGGCCGGCTATCACCGCCTGACGCTCGCGGCGGGCCTCGGCGTCATCACCTATCTCATCCTGCTCATCCTCACCTATGCCGAGATGCGCCTTCACGAGCAGCGCCTCGGCGCGATCTTCGAGAATTCGGCCCGCGCGGTGGAATCGACGCTCTCCTCGCTCGTGCTGATTTCGGGCACGCTTTATGCGGCGCTGATCGCCTATTCGCTGCACAGTTCCCGCCGTTCGCGGCGCATGGCGGAGGATCTGGCCGAAAGCCGGGCGCAGCTTGCCGCCATCATCGGCAATGCCGTCGACGGCATCATCACCATCGACGAGCGCGGCTTCATTCTCTCGACCAATGCCGCCTGCGAGCGCATCTTCGGCTACAAGGGCTCGGAGATGATGGGCCGGAACATCAAGATGCTGATGCCGGAGCCCTATCACAGCGCGCATGACGGCTATCTCTCGAACTACCGGCTGACCGGCGAGGCGAAGATCATCGGTGCCGGACGCGAGGCGGAAGGCCGGCGCAAGAACGGCAGCATCTTCCCGCTCGACCTGGCGGTCGCCCGGGTCGAAACATCAGGCGGCACCATCTACAGCGGCATCGTGCGCGACATTTCGGAACGCAAGCGCTACGAGCGCGAACTGCTCGATGCCAATGCGGAACTGGAGGAGTTCGCCTACCGCACCTCGCACGACCTGCGCTCGCCGATCGCCTCGTCCATCGGCCTGCTCAACATCTCCCGCGACATGCTGCGCGAGGGCGACCAGGCGGCACTCGACGGCACGCTCGTGCGCATGGAGAAGAATTTTCGCCGCCTCGACCACCTGATCCAGAACATCATCGTTTTGACCCGCAACCGGCTGATGGAGGAGGAAAACCAGCCGATCCGGGTGCAGGACGTCGTTTCGGAAACGCTGGAGACGCTGTCGCATCTCGAGGACTTTCCCCGGATACGGATCGAGAATCATGTCGATCAAGAATTGACAATCGTCAATAAGCTGTCGAGATTTCAGATCATCGTCGGCAACATGATCTCGAATGCGATCAAGTATCACGATCGCCAGGAGGCCGAGCCTCGCATCGACATCCATGCCATGAGGCGGGCCGGCAGGGTCCGGCTCAGCGTCGAGGACAACGGCATCGGCATCCCGCCGGAAAGCCGCGCCCATCTGTTCCGGATGTTCAAGCGGCTTCACCCGAACCGCTCCTTCGGGAGCGGCCTCGGGCTTTACATATTGAAGAGAAGCGCGGAATCGCTCGGCGGCACCGCCTTTTACGAGCCAAAAGAAAAAGGCAGCCGATTCGTGATCGAGCTGCCGGATGGGGACGGACATGAGTATCGGAGCGATCCTGGTCGTCGATGACGACGAGAACGACCAGTTCATCTGCGAATATACGATCCGGAAGTTCGATCCGGCGATCAGGCTGCTCAAGGCCTTCGACGGCGCGGAGGCGCTCGCCATCCTGCGCGAGACGACGCCCGACGCCATCATCCTCGACATCAACATGCCTGTGATGAACGGTTTCGAGTTCCTCGACCAGTACGCGGCGGAATTCGAGGTCCACGCGCCCGTCGTCGCGATGCTGACGAGTTCGCATCTCGGCAAGGACCGCGAGCGCGCCATGCAATACAGCTTCGTCAAGAGCTATTTCGAGAAGCCGCTGACGGCGGAGCATCTCAAGCTGATGAGCGACCTGCTGGGGAAATGACGAGGACGTGGGCTCCGAAATGAAGGTAGGTCCTCAACGGACAGGGGAGTGTCGCATTTTGCTCGAATGCCTTGCCCG
>CAMPIK010000372.1 GCA_946886325.1 uncultured Shinella sp. | reverse complement strand
CGCGTCTCGATGCCCGACTTCGACATCGACTTCTGCCAGGACCGCCGCGAGGAGGTCATCCGCTACGTGCAGCGCAAATACGGGCGCGAACAGGTGGCGCAGATCATCACCTTCGGCTCGCTGCAGGCCCGCGCGGCGCTGCGCGACGTCGGCCGCGTGCTCGAAATGCCCTATGGCCAGGTCGACAAGATCTGCAAGCTGGTGCCGAACAATCCGGCCAATCCGACGCCGCTGTCGAAGGCGATCGAGGAGGAGCCGAAGCTGAAGGAGGAGGCGGAGAAGGAGCCGGTCGTCGCCCGACTGCTCGATATCGCCCAGAAGATCGAGGGCCTCTACCGCCACGCCTCGACGCATGCCGCCGGCATCGTCATCGGCGACCGGCCGCTGTCCAAGCTCGTGCCGATGTATCGCGATCCGCGCTCCGACATGCCGGTCACCCAGTTCAACATGAAATGGGTCGAGCAGGCGGGCCTCGTCAAGTTCGACTTCCTCGGCCTCAAGACGCTGACGGTGCTGAAGACCGCCGTCGATTTCATCCGCAAGCGCGGCATCGAGATCAATCTCGAAAGCCTGCCGCTCGACGACCAGTTGACCTACGAGATGCTGTCGCGCGGCGAGACGGTCGGCGTGTTCCAGGTGGAAAGTGCCGGCATGCGCAAGGCGCTGATCGGCATGCGGCCCGACTGCATCGAGGACATCATCGCGCTCGTCGCCCTCTACCGTCCCGGCCCGATGGAGAACATTCCGACCTACAATGCCCGCAAGCACGGCGAGGAGGAGATCGAATCGATCCATCCGACGATCGACCATCTGCTGAAGGAAACCCAGGGCGTCATCGTCTACCAGGAGCAGGTGATGCAGATCGCCCAGGTCCTGTCGGGCTATTCGCTCGGCGAGGCCGACCTCTTGCGCCGCGCCATGGGCAAGAAGATCAAGGCGGAGATGGACCAGCAGAGCGAACGCTTTGTCGACGGCGCGATCCGGAACGGCGTCTCCAAGCCGCAGGCCAGAAACATTTTCGAACTGCTCGCCAAGTTCGCCAATTACGGCTTCAACAAGTCGCATGCCGCGGCCTATGCCATCGTCTCCTACCAGACGGCCTATCTGAAGGCGCATTATCCGGTCGAGTTCCTCGCGGCGTCGATGACCTACGACATGTCCAACACGGACAAGCTCAACGATTTCCGCCAGGATGCCGGGCGGCTCAGCATCACCGTCGTGCCGCCCTCGGTGCAGACCTCGTTTGCGCATTTCGAGACCGGCGACAACCGCATCTACTATGCGCTGGCCGCCATCAAGGGTGTCGGCGAGGCGGCGGTCCAGCACATTGTCGACATGCGCGGTGACAGGCCGTTCGAAAGCCTCGAGGATTTTTGCCTCCGGATCGATCCCAAGCTCGTCAACCGCCGGGTCTTCGAAAGCCTGATCGCCGCCGGCGCCTTCGACGGATTTGGCCATGACCGGGCGGCCCTGATCGCCGGCCTCGACCGGCTGCTCGGCTACGCGCAGCGGGCGCAGGAAAACAAGGTGAGCGGGCAGGGCGACATTTTCGGCATGGGCGCCGCCACCGGCCCGGAAGTCGTCACGCTGCCGGCCTTCACCCCCTGGCTCGCCTCGGAGAAGCTGCACCGGGAGTTCCAGGTGCTCGGCTTCTATCTCTCGGCCCATCCGCTCGACACCTATAGCGCCACGCTCGCCAAGATGCGGGTGCAGAATTTCGGCGACTTCGCGCTCGCGGTGAAGCAGGGCGCGACTGCCGGCCGCCTGGCGGGAACGGTGACGTCGAAACAGGAGCGCAAGACCCGCACCGGCAACAAGATGGGCATCGTCGCCTTCTCCGATGCCTCGGGCCAGTTCGAGGCGGTGCTGTTTTCGGAGATGCTGCACCAGTATCGCGACCTGCTCGAAGCCGGCAAGTCGCTGGTGATGACGGTGCAGGCGGAGGAGCGGCCGGAAGGCATTGGCCTGCGCATCCAGACGCTGCGCTCGCTGGAAGAGGAATCGCTGCAATCGCAGAAGGCGCTGCGCGTCTATCTGAGGGATTCAGGTCCGTTGCGCTCGATCGCCGCCCATCTCAACACGAAGGGCGACGGCCTCGTCTCCTTCGTCGTCATCAAGGAAAACGGCCAGCGGGAAATCGAGGTTGAGCTCAACGAACGCTACCGCATCTCGCCGGAAATCGCCGCCGCCATGCGCTCGGCACCGGGCGTGCTCGACGTCGAACTGGTGTAGTGCGGACCGAGACGGCCGTGGCGGATCACTCGATCCGCACGACGGCCTTGTCGCGGTTCTTGCGCTTCTTGAGCGCCGTCACCGCCTTGGCTTCCACCTTCACCGGCGCCTTCTTGGTGACGGTGATGAAATCGGTGCCCTTGCCGGTCTCCGGCCCAAGTCCGGTATCGGAGATCGAGAGCGACGCTCCTTCGCCCGTCATGGCGGCGATCTGCGTGCGAATATCGTCCGGGATCGTGATCCGGTCGAGCGTCTCGGCCAGCGCCGTATCGCCGGTCTCGGCATTGGAGGTGACGCCGAGCCGCTTCATGGTGGCGTCGGTGAGATGGTTTTCCAGCGTGAGGCCGTACCATGCGACGGCGCCCGCCTTGTCGTCGGCCTGGCGCGCGATGAGGAACTGCGCGCCGAGCGCCTTTTCGGGCTCGGCGATCGTCACCGGGCTTTCGAGGATCTGCTGGAACTTGCGGCGCACGAGGATCTGGCCGTTTGGCGGCGTGCCCTTGCCGGCCTTGGCGTAGACGGCCGCCACCAGTTCCGGCGTCAGCATGCCGTCTTCCGTCAGGCCTTCGGCGGCCTGGAAGGCGCGGATGGCGGCAAAGGTCTGCTTGCCGGCAAGGCCGTCCGCTTCGCCGGCGTCGTAGCCGAGGCCGGTCAGCATCACCTGCAGGTCGATCACCGTCTCGCGGTGGCCGCGCCGGGTGATCAGGATGCGGATCGGATCGAGCGGAACGGTCTCGACGGCAGGTTCCACGGTCGCGGGCTTCGGGTCGTTCATCGCGACCTCGACCGCGCCATCGCTCGCATCCGGCATGACGGGGCGAAGGTCGGCGTCGCTCAGGAGTTGCTTTTCCTCTGGCGGGGTCGCCGGCTGGAACAGGAAGGCATGGTTCACCGGCCGCGGCGCCACATCCTCGTTGCTGACGACCACATGGCCACCGCGTCGCGTCAGGCCGAAGAGCATCCTGGCGAAGTCGTTGGGCAGCCGCACGCAGCCATGCGAGGCGGGATAGGCGGGCACGCTGTTGGAGGCGTGCAGCGCGATGCCGGACCAGGTGAGGCGCTGCATGAAGGGCATCGGCGCGCTGTCATAGAGATTGGAGAAATGCGTGCGCTTCTTCTCCAAGATCGAGAAGATGCCGGTCGGCGTCGAATGGCCGGCCTTGCCTGTTGAAACGTTGGAGGTGGCGACGACCACGTCGCCGTCATAGACCTTCAGCGACTGAAGGTCCTTGGAGACGACGATCTGAAGCGGCCCTTCGAGGGTGCCGCCAAGTGCGGTTGTGGAGGTCAGAGCCAGGGCCAGAAGCCCGATGCCGGCGGCCAGTCGTGCGATCATTCGGTCCAATCCCTACGCGATACAAGTCGGACGAGAGGCTACAACAACAGATTTAAGGAAGGCTTGATGCATCCACTGGTCCCCACGCGGCGTCGTTCACCTCTAGACACGAACGGTAGGGTGCCCTTATTCGCCCGTCACCGTCCGCAGCGGACAAGTTTGGGCAAA
>CAMPIK010000371.1 GCA_946886325.1 uncultured Shinella sp. | reverse complement strand
GCCTTCAAGATCATCACGGCGGACCCGGCGGTGAAGGGCATCCTCGTCAACATCTTCGGCGGCATCATGAAATGCGACGTCATCGCCGAAGGCGTGATCGCGGCCGTCAAGGAAGTCGGTCTTCAGGTGCCGCTCGTCGTGCGCCTCGAAGGCACCAATGTCGAACTCGGCAAGAAGATCATCAACGAATCGGGACTGAACGTCATCTCCGCCGATGACCTGGACGATGCCGCCCAGAAGATCGTCGCCGCTGTGAAGGGAGCCTGATCCATGTCGATCCTCATCGATAAGAACACCAAGATCCTCGTGCAGGGCCTGACCGGCAAGACCGGGACCTTCCACACCGAACAGGCGCTCGCCTATCACAACACCAAGATGGTCGGCGGCATCCATCCGTCGAAGGGCGGCACGAAATGGACCGGGTCGAAGGGCGAGAGCCTGCCGATCTTCGCATCCGTCGCCGAAGGTCGCGACGCCACCGGCGCCAATGCCTCGGTCATCTATGTTCCCCCGGCAGGTGCCGCGGCGGCGATCATCGAGGCGATCGATGCGGAAATCCCGCTGATCGTCTGCATCACCGAGGGCATTCCGGTCGCCGACATGGTCAAGGTCAAGGCACGCCTCGACGCGTCCAAATCACGCCTGATCGGCCCGAACTGCCCCGGCGTCATGACGCCCGACGAGTGCAAGATCGGCATCATGCCGGGTTCGATCTTCAAGAAGGGCTCCGTCGGGGTGCTTTCGCGCTCGGGAACGCTGACCTATGAAGCGGTCTTCCAGACGTCGAACGAAGGCCTCGGCCAGACGACGGCCGTCGGCATCGGCGGCGACCCGGTCAAGGGCACCGAGTTCATCGACATGCTGGAAATGTTCCTCGCCGACGAGGCGACGAAGTCGATCATCATGATCGGCGAGATCGGCGGCTCGGCCGAAGAGGACGCGGCACAGTTCATCAAGGACGAGGCGAAGAAGGGCCGCGCCAAGCCGATGGTCGGCTTCATCGCCGGCCGCACGGCGCCTCCCGGCCGCACCATGGGCCATGCCGGCGCCGTCATTTCCGGCGGCAAGGGCGGCGCGGAAGACAAGATCGCGGCCATGGAATCGGCCGGCATCCGGGTCTCGCCCTCGCCGGCGCGTCTCGGCAAGACACTGGTGGAAGTCCTCAAGGGCTGACCCATCTGAACAGGGAGAGCCGGCGATCCGCGCCGGCCCTTCCACCTCTTCCCCGGCGGTCGCGGACAGGCGGCGGTCAGGGCGGCAAGCGGGCGGCAAGCCCGGCCAACACCAATTCGCACGGGAGGCGGGCGCAGCGTCCGCAGAGCACCATGGCAAGGCAAGACGCCAACGAGCAATTTCTGGTCACGTCCTTTCTGGACGGCGCCAATGCGGCCTATATCGAACAGCTCTATGCCAAGTACGAGGAGAACCCCGCCTCGGTCGGCGAGGAATGGCAGGCCTTCTTCAAGGGACTGGCCGATCAGCCGGCCGACGTGAAAAAGGCCGCCGAGGGCGCCTCCTGGAAGAAGGCCAACTGGCCGATCGCCGCCAATGGCGAACTCGTCTCCGCGCTTGACGGCAACTGGGGCGCGGTCGAGCAGGCGATCGAGAAGAAGGTGAAGGCCAAGGCGGACGCCGTCGCGGCCGAGACCGGCAAGGCGGTCAGCGTCGGCGACGTCAACCAGGCGACCCGGGATTCGGTGCGCGCCATCATGATGATCCGCGCCTATCGCGCCCGCGGCCACCTGCACGCCAAGCTCGACCCGCTCGGTATTGCCGCACCCGTCGAGGACTATCACGAACTGTCGCCCTCGAACTACGGCTTCACCGAAGCCGACCTTGACCGCAAGATCTTCATCGACAACGTTCTCGGCCTCGAATACGCGACGGTCCGCGAGATGGTCGGGATCCTGGAGCGCACCTATTGCTCCACCATCGGCGTCGAGTTCATGCACATCTCCAACCCGGAGGAAAAGGGCTGGATCCAGGAGCGCATCGAAGGCCCGGACAAGGGCATCGAGTTCACACCTGAGGGCAAGAAGGCGATCCTTCAGAAGCTCATCGAATCGGAAGGCTTCGAGCAGTTCATCGACGTCAAGTACAAGGGCACCAAGCGCTTCGGCCTCGACGGCGGCGAGGCGCTCATCCCGGCGCTCGAACAGATCATGAAGCGCGGCGGCCAGATGGGCCTCAAGGAAATCGTGCTCGGCATGGCCCATCGCGGCCGCCTCAACGTCCTGACCAACGTCATGGCGAAGCCGCATCGCGCCGTCTTCCACGAGTTCAAGGGCGGTTCCTACGCGCCTGACGACGTCGAAGGCTCGGGCGACGTGAAGTACCACCTCGGCGCCTCCTCCGACCGCGAATTCGACGGCAACAAGGTGCACCTGTCGCTGACGGCGAACCCCTCGCATCTCGAAATCGTCAACCCGGTCGTCATGGGCAAGGCCCGCGCCAAGCAGGACCAGATCGCCACCGTCATGGAAGGCGACATCGTACCGCTGCGCGAGCGATCCAAGGTGTTGCCGCTTCTCCTGCACGGCGACGCCGCCTTTGCCGGCCAGGGCGTGGTCGCCGAGTGCCTTGGCCTCTCCGGCCTGCGCGGTCACCGCGTCGCCGGCACGCTGCATTTCATCATCAACAACCAGATCGGCTTCACGACGAACCCGGCCTTCTCGCGCTCCTCGCCCTATCCGTCGGATGTGGCGAAGATGATCGAGGCGCCGATCTTCCATGTGAACGGCGACGATCCGGAAGCGGTCGTCTATGCCGCCAAGGTCGCGACCGAATTCCGGATGAAGTTCCACAAGCCGGTCGTCATCGACATGTTCTGCTACCGCCGCTTCGGCCACAACGAGGGCGACGAGCCGTCCTTTACCCAGCCGAAGATGTACAAGGTCATCCGCGCTCACAAGACGGTCGTACAGATCTACGGCGAGCGTCTGGTTGCCGAAGGCCTGATCAGCGAAGGCGAATTCGAGAAGATGAAGGCCGACTGGCGCGCCAATCTCGAACAGGAGTTCGAGGCCGGCCAGTCCTACAAGCCGAACAAGGCCGACTGGCTGGACGGCGTATGGTCGGGCCTGCGCACGGCCGACAACCAGGACGAACAGCGCCGCGGCAAGACCTCGGTGCCGATGAAGCAGTTGAAGGAGATCGGCCGCAAGCTCTCGACCATTCCGGAAGGCTTCAAGGCGCACAAGACCATCCAGCGCTTCATGGACAACCGCGCCCAGATGATCGAGACGGGCGAAGGCATCGACTGGGCGATGGGCGAGGCGATGGCTTTCGGCACGCTCTGCGCGGAAGGCACCAAGATCCGCCTGTCGGGCCAGGATTGCGAGCGCGGCACCTTCTCGCAGCGCCACACCGTGCTCTACGACCAGGAGACCGAGGAGCGCTTCATTCCGCTCGCCAACATCTCGCCGACCCAAGGCCGTTACGAGGTCATCAACTCGATGCTCTCGGAAGAAGCCGTGCTCGGCTTCGAATACGGCTATTCGCTGGCGCGGCCGAATGCGCTCACCCTCTGGGAAGCGCAGTTCGGCGACTTCGCCAATGGCGCGCAGGTGATCTTCGACCAGTTCATCTCGTCGGGCGAACGCAAGTGGCTGCGCATGTCGGGCCTCGTCTGCCTGCTGCCGCACGGCTATGAAGGGCAGGGGCCGGAGCACTCCTCCGCCCGCCTCGAGCGCTTCCTGCAGATGTGCGCGCAGGACAACATGCAGGTCGTCAACTGCA
>CAMPIK010000370.1 GCA_946886325.1 uncultured Shinella sp. | reverse complement strand
GGTGCCAATTTCATTGCCTCCGTCGCCGAGCAGGCGAGCAAGGGCCTGCCGGTGACGATCCGCGAGGACAGGCGATCGGCGAAAGACTATATCCCGCTTGATGACGTCGTTCGTTTGCTTTACCGCATCTCGCTTGAGGGGAAGCAGCGTTCCTACAACGTCGCAAGCGGCAGCAGCATCGACCATGGACGGATCGCCGAGCTGGTTTCGACGACCTTCGGGGTCGAGGTCGGTTTTGCCGAAGATGGAGCCCTACGCCGGTTTCCCGCCATCGATACATCGCGGATTCAAGACGAATTCGCCTGGAAGAGCGACCACGTCGAAAACGCGCTCCACCAGTTCTTGTCCACCATGAGCCACCCGAAGGACAATCCATGACAACCGCAACCGCAGATCCCGTCGCCCAGTTCGAACAAGAGCGCACGGATCGGATCCAGTCCTATCCGCAGGATCAGGATTTCCTCGAAGCCTCCCGTCAATGGACGCTGCAGGCGTTCGACAAGAAATACATGTACAACTTCGATGCGCTCGGCCGGCCGATCATCCAGTTGCCGGCTGACATCGTCGCCATGAGCGAACTTATCTGGACCATCCGCCCGGATGTCATCGTCGAAACCGGCATCGCCCACGGCGGGTCCATCGTGCACAGCGCGGCACAACTCGCGCTGCTCGACATGTGCGATGCGATCGAGAGCGGCGAACTTCTCGACCCCTCAAAGCCGAAGCGTCGCGTCATCGCGGTGGACATCGACATCCGGGAGCACAATCGCTCTGCAATCGAATCCCACCCGATGGCCAACCGCATCAAGATGTTCCAGGGCTCTTCGCTGGATCAGGCCATCATCGACCAGGTCTACAAGGAAGTCGGCGACGCGAAGACGGTTCTGGTCGTGCTCGATTCCAACCATACGCATGACCATGTGCTGGACGAACTTCGCGCCTACGCGCCTCTTACATCCGTCAATTCCTACTGCGTCGTCTTCGACACGATCGTCGAGGACCTGCCGGCCGGCTTCTTCGAAGGCCGTCCCTGGGATCCGGGCAACAGCCCCCGTACGGCGATTGCGGCCTATCTTGCGGAATGCGCGGACAAGGGTCTCAAGGACGGACAAGGCCGTACACTGGAGTTCAAGGTCGACATGGCAGCCAGCGACAAACTGGCCGTAACGGCGGCTCCCGGCGGCTTTCTCGTCCGGGTCGGTTGAAGTTTGTCGGGAGTGGTCCGCGACCGGGTCGCGGCAAGGTGTGACGCATGACGAGAATACTGATTCCCACCCGCAACAGGCCATCGTCGCTGATATCCGTTCTGCGTTATCTCGACGAGTTCTTTCCGCAGGCGGAAGTCATCGTCGCTGACGGAAGCGCCGACCAGCATGCCGAGACCAATGCCCGCAACACCGGGTCGCGCGACTTTCGCATCGGCATAGACTACCGGCGCTTCCCCTACGAACTGCCGCTGTTCGACCGGCTGCTGGACGTGCTTTCCGGCGAGCCCGACGAATTCTTCATCATGGGGTCGGATGACGATTACCCGGTTCTCGGCGTTCTCGATCAACTGAAATCCAAGCTGGAGGCGGATCCGGGCGCCGTCACCGCGATGGGGCCAACGCTCAATCTCTTCTTCCGGCCCGACGAGAAGGCCGTCGCCCGGCTCGGCCTGGCCCGGACGATCCGGGGAGCGAGCTTCAAGGCGCGGGCCTCGGCCTATGCAAGCTGGCCCTTCTCGACGACCTATGCGGTGTCGCGACGGGAATTGCTGATCGAGCGCTATCGCCGGGCCCGCACGCTCTTCATCTCCGGTTTCTTCGATTTTGGGGTCGGTCTGCAGGATTGCGCCCACGGAAGCATCCTTGCGGGTGACCGGTTCAGCTTCATTTCCACCCGCAACTATCGCCACAGCTACCTTCGCAAGAGCCGGCGAATGATGTTCCTTGAGCAATCCTCCGACATCGAGCAGCTCATGGCCTATATCGCCGACGACCTCGTCAAGTTCGACGGAATCGCGCGGGAAGACGCCACGGAGATCGCCGAGGAACTGACACGGTACCGGATCGCGGAACATCTGGGTTTTGGCCCCGACAAGATGAAGGGTTTCGAGTATACGCGGACATTTCTCAGTCCGCCGGTGCAGCGCCAGATCATACGCTTCGAGGAGGCGTTTTCCGGCCCCTGCGACGCGAGAGCCGAACTGGATCCCTATCTTTCGTGGATCAACTCGAGCATCAAGGCAATCGTCCAGTCCACCGACAATATCGGCGAGGCACACAACGTCGCTTCGCTCAATGAACAAATGTCGGCCGACACGGCAGAGGACGAGGAGCCGAAGGAGTTTTTCGATCTCGCGCCCCGGCGGGGTCGCAGACGTATGGGTATCGTTTCGCCCGCCTCCTGGCTTTGGGACGATATGCCGGAAGGCAATACGCTGCATGTTCTGGCAATGGGACAATCCAACATCGCCAATCACGGTCTCTCGCCGTCGAAATCGACGTTCGGCAGCGTGAATGTGGATGGCGCAAGCGTGCCGCTGGAGGATCCGATCCCGGGGGGATCGGGGACGGGCGGATCGATCTGGCCCCGCGTCGGCGAGAAGATCGCCATTCAGAGAATGTTTTCGGCGTTCCAGCTGTCGCTCATTGCCAAAGGCGGTACATCGATCGCCGAATGGCTTGAAGACGCGAATTCTGCCGACGGACTCAAGCTGACCCTGGCGCAGCTCGCGAACGCTACCCCCAAGGTCAATTGCATCGTCTGGCATCAGGGCGAAAAGGACAACCTGCTTCGGACACCTCCGGACGAGTATTTCTCGTCGTTCAGCAAATTCCACGACATCGTCAGCCAGTTTCTTCCTGGTGTCACCTGGATCATTTGTCGGGCATCATTTCGAATGGGCAAGATCAATCAAAAGATCCTCAGCGCCCAGAACAGGATCGTCGCGGAGATTCCGAATTGCGTCGCCGGGCCCAACACGGACGTGCTGGGGCGTGAATATCGCGTCGATGACACACACTGGAACAATGAAGGCCTTTCGGTTTTTGCCGACCTCTTAGTCGAGCGACTGTCGCGCGCCCGATTGTGAACGTTGAAGAGACCGAGGTTTCCGGGAGTTTGTTGAAATGACCGTTCAGATCGCCTCCACCGCGCGAATTTCGAAGTTCGCCGATATCGAACCGAGCATCCGTGGCACGCGCGTGACGATCGGCGAGAACACCGTCATCGACAGCTTCGTCAAGATCAAGCCGGCCGGTGGCAGCGGGGACGTTGTGATCGGCGACAATGTCGTCATCAATTCCGGATGCGTTATCTATTCCGGCAACGGGCTGACCATCGGCAATGGCGTTGCCATCGCGGCAAACTGCGTCTTCGCGCCCACCAACCACGCCTACATGGATCGCGACACACCTATACGGGAACAGGGTTTTCTGCCCTCCCGCGGCGGCATCGTCATCGAAGACGACGTCTGGATTGGCGCCGGATGCGTCTTTCTGGACGGCTCGATCGTTCGGAAGGGCGCTGTTATCGGGGCGATGTCGCTGGTTCGCGGCGAGGTCGAAGCCTACACCGTTTGCTACGGGCAGCCGTTGCGGGTCCTGACGCGGCGGAAGTAGGCTCTTCGTCGCTTACAGGCAGACTCCGAACAGGCCCTGTCTCAACTCCGAATTCACCGGCATTTGATTTCTCGCGCGCCACTCTTGCGGAACACATATGGAACAGATATGTATGTTCTGGATTTGTTTCGTGATT
>CAMPIK010000369.1 GCA_946886325.1 uncultured Shinella sp. | reverse complement strand
GCCGACGAGCCGACGACGGCGCTCGACGTCACGATCCAGGCGCAGATCCTCGACCTGCTGCATGCGCTCCAGGAGCGTTTCGGCATGGCGATCGTGCTCATCACGCATGATCTCGGCATCGTGCGCCACTTCGCCGAGCGCGTCGTCGTCATGCGACACGGCGCCATTGTCGAGGAGGGCGCGACGGCCGATGTCTTCGACAATCCGCAGACAGCCTATACCCGCATGCTGCTCGATGCCGAGCCGAGCGGCAGCAAGCCGGCGCCGGCGGAAACCGCGCCGATCATGCTGGAAGGCGCCGGCGTCATGGTCGATTACGCGATCGGCGGCGGACTTTTTTCGCGTGGGTCCGCGACCTTCCGGGCCGTCGACAACGTGACGGTGCGGCTCCATGCGGGCCAGACCATCGGCATCGTCGGCGAATCCGGTTCGGGCAAGTCGACGCTCGGGCGGGCGCTGCTGCGGCTGGTCGAGGCCAAGGGCCGGTACCGGTTCGACGGCCGGGACATTTCCACGCTCGACCGCGCCGCGATGCGGCCGATCCGCCGCGAGATGCAGGTCGTCTTCCAGGACCCCTACGGCTCGCTGTCGCCACGCCAGACGGTCGGCGAGATCGTCACGGAAGGGCTTTATGTGCACGAGCCCGCCTTGTCGAAGGCGGATCGGGACCGCCGCGCCGCCGAGGCGCTGACGGAGGTGGGGCTCGATCCGGCGGCGCGCAACCGCTATCCGCACGAATTCTCCGGCGGCCAGCGTCAGCGCATCGCGATTGCCCGTGCCATCATCCTCAAGCCGAAGGTGGTGATCCTCGACGAGCCGACCTCGGCGCTCGACCGTTCGGTGCAGGGGCAGGTGATCGATCTCCTGCGCGACCTGCAGCAGCGCCACGGCCTCTCCTACATCTTCATCAGCCACGACCTTGCGGTGGTTCGCGCCATGTCGGACTATGTCATCGTCATGCAGGGCGGGCGGATCGTCGAGCAGGGCGAGACGCAGGCGATCTTCGATGCGCCGCGCGAGGACTATACGAGGACGTTGATCGGGGCCGCTTTCAACCTGACGGGCTCCACGGACGCGGTCCGATTGACGGTTTGAAAGAGGATAGAATGGGCGGCATGTTCGATTTCACCGGCCGGCGGGTGCTCGTGACGGGCGCAAGCCGCGGCCTCGGGCTGGAGATCGCCCGTGCCTTTGGCGATGCCGGGGCGACCGTGATGCTCAACGGCCGCGACCGCGAGGCGCTCGATGCCGCATGCCGGTCGATCTCCTCGGAAAACGTTCACGCGCTGCCGGGCGACCTTGCGGCCGATGCCGAGACCGTCGTCGGCGACGCCGTGACGACTGCCGGCGGGCTCGATGTGCTCGTTCATGCGGCGGGCATCCGCGATCGCCGTCCGACGCCTGACCTCGACGGCGCGGCCTTTGCCGCCATTGTCGAGACCAATCTCAACGCATCCTACCGGCTGGCGCGTGCGGCGCTGCCGCATCTCCAGCGCTCGAAAGCCGGGCGGCTGATCTTCGTCACGTCCATCGCCGCCTCCATCGCACGGGCGCCCGATCCGGCCTATACGGCCTCGAACGGCGGGCTCGAAGCGCTCACCCGCTCGCTCGCTGTCGAGTTCGGCGCCGACAACCTGACGGTCAACGCCATCGCGCCCGGCTGGTTCGCCACGGAACCCAACCGCTACCTCTCGGAGGACAAGACGGTCCAGGCCTTCGTCGATGTGCGCATTCCGCTGAAGCGCTGGGGGCGGCCGGAGGAACTGGCGCCGGCCGCACTCTTTCTGGCCGCGCCGGCATCGAGCTTCGTCAACGGCGTCACGCTGACGGTCGATGGCGGCATGTCGGCGCAGATGTAGACGGAACGTCGCGAGCGATATTGCGACCCGTATGAGTTGCGGCAACCCCTTCAATTCGGCGCAATCTTCCTCTAGTCTCCGCCGCAAGAAGAAAGCGGAGACAGGAACATATGGCAAAGCTGGCGCTGTCGGGTTGGGGAGGTCAGTCCGAAGCGGGAGACGACTATACGCACAAGCTGTCGAGCCCCATGGCCTTCTTCTGGATCATGGTTTTCTTCCTGATCATCGTCGGCTTCGCTGCGGCCATCCTGTTCCGGCAGGCGCATGCGGCCTTCATGAGCAATCCGGGGCTGAACGGCCTCATTCTCGGCGTTCTGGTCATCGGCATCCTGCTCGTCTTCAGCCATGTTCTCTCGCTGCGACCTGAAGTCCGCTGGTTCAATTCCTTCCGCGCGGCCGGGAGCGCGGAGAAGGTCGGGCGCGATCCGGTGCTGCTTGCACCGATGCGCTCGCTGATCGGCCGGCGCCATTCGATGGCGATCTCGACGACGGCGCTCCGCTCGATCCTCGATTCGATTGCGACCCGTCTCGACGAATCGCGCGACACGTCGCGCTACCTCATCGGCCTCCTCGTCTTCCTCGGCCTGCTCGGAACCTTCTGGGGCCTTCTCGGCACCATCGGCTCGATCAACACGGTCATCCAGTCGCTCGATGCCGGCTCCGGCACGACGGCGGACATTCTCGCCGCGCTGAAGGACGGCCTGTCGGCGCCGCTCGACGGCATGGGAACGGCCTTCTCGACATCGCTCTTCGGCCTTTCCGGCTCGCTCATCCTCGGCTTCCTCGACCTCCAGGCCGGCCGGGCGCAGAACCGGTTTTATACCGAACTCGAAAACTGGCTTTCGTCGGTCACCGACGTCGGCTCGGAACTCCAGCCGATGGTCGATGCAGCCGCCAAGGGCGGGACGGATGTCCAGGCGCTTGCGGAACAGATCCTCAAGCTCACGCAGGAGGGCGGCGGACACGGCCGCTCGACGGCGGCGATGGCGAGCCTTGCCGAAGGCATCCAGGGTCTCGTCAAGAACATGCGCAACGAGCAGCAGATGCTGCGCGACTGGATCGAGGCGCAGCAGGAGGAAGCCAAGGCGCTCCGCCGCACGCTGGATCGCCTTGCCGCCCGATCCGGCGAAAAGCCGGTCGAACGTGTGGCGGAAAAGAACGCGGACAAACATGCCGAAAAGGCCCGTGACAAGGCGGGGAGCGAGTAGCGATGGCGCTCGCCCGCAATCGCCGCAGCCAGCGCACGGTCGACTACTGGCCGGGCTTCGTCGATGCCCTGTCGACCCTGTTGCTTGCCATCATGTTCCTGCTGTCGGTCTTCGTGCTGGCGCAGTTCTTCCTGAGCCGCGAGATTTCCGGCCGCGACGAGGTGCTGAGCAGGCTGACCAGCCAGATCAACGAGTTGACGCAGCTTCTGGCGCTTGAGAAGAGCGGCAAGCAGGATATCGAGGATGCGCTCGCCAATCTCCAGGCGTCGCTCGCGCAGTCGGAAGACGAGCGCTCCCGCCTGCAGCAGTTGCTGGACAGCGGCAGCGGCGCCAGCGCCGAGGCGGACCAGCGCATATCGGCGCTGACGGAGTCGCTGGCCTCGGAAGAGCAGGTGAGCGCCCGGGCGCTCAGCCAGATCGAACTTCTGAACCAGCAGATCGCAGCGCTTCGCAGCCAGATCGCGGCCGTCGAAACGGCGCTCCAGGCGTCCGAGGCGAAGGACGATGCGTCGCAGGCCCGCATTGCCGATCTCGGGCGGCGGCTCAACGTGGCGCTTGCCCAGCGTGTGCAGGAACTGAACCGCTACCGCTCCGACTTCTTCGGCCGGCTGCGCGAAATCCTGTCCGACCGCGAGAACATCCGCATCGTCGGCGACCGCTTCGTCTTCCAGTCGGA
>CAMPIK010000368.1 GCA_946886325.1 uncultured Shinella sp. | reverse complement strand
GGATGCCGTCCGCAAAGGCGCCCATGGCGTCGATCACGGCGTTGACGTCGGGCATCACGTCCTTGCCGTCCACCAGCACCGGCGTGTTGGACCGGTTGCGCAGAGCCGTGTGCAGGACAGCACGCTCCTCGGTGATGTTGATGATGTCGCCGGCAAACATCGCGTCGCGCTTGGCTTCGACGCGGGCTTCCTTCGCCAGCGCCTCGAGGCCATCGAGGACCTCGGCATTCACCGCGCATTTCGAATAGTCGAACAGGAAGTCGTCGAGCGATGTGCTGAAGGTCTGGAAGCGGTTCGGATCGGCCGCGAAAGCGCCCCTGATATCCGTCGCGTTGGTCTCCTTCGCGGTGGCTTTCAGCTTTTCGACAAGCGCTTTCATCGTCGGCTCCCTGCGTGAGGCGTTGCTGCGCTAGCTAGTCGCTTTGGACCCTGCAAATCAAGCCCGCGCGGACACACGGGCGCGGTCCGGGGACATTTTTTCAACCGATTTAACCGACGTGCGCCGGCACACAGATCAGCCGCGCAAATCCTTGCGCAGGATCTTGCCGACATTGGATTTCGGCAGTTCGGTGCGGAATTCGACGAATTTCGGCCGCTTGTAGTTGGTGAGGTTTGCGGCGCAATGGGTCTTCACGTCACTTTCCGTCAGGTTCGGGTCCTTGCGCACCACGAAGAGCTTCACCGCCTCACCGGAATGTTCGTCCGGCACGCCGATCGCCGCGCATTCGAGAACGCCGCCATGGGTCATCGCCACCTCTTCCACCTCGTTGGGGAAGACGTTGAAGCCGGAGACGAGGATCATGTCCTTCTTGCGGTCGACGATCTTGGTGAAACCCTCCGGCGTCATGTAGCCGATGTCGCCGGAGCGGAAGAAGCCGTCCGCCGTCATCACCTTCGCCGTCTCGTCGGGGCGCTGCCAGTAGCCGGCCATGACCTGCGGGCCGCGGATGCAGATTTCGCCGACACCGCCGAGCGCCAGCGACTTGCCGTCGTCGTCACGGATGTCGATCTCCGTCGAGGGGAGCGGCAGGCCGATGGTGCCGGTGAACTGCGGCAGGTCGAAGCGGTTGGCGGTGGCGACCGGCGAGGTCTCGGAGAGGCCGTAGCCCTCGATCACTGCGCAGTGCGTCATCGCCTGCCAGCGCTCGGCCACCGGGCGCTGAACCGCCATGCCGCCGCCGAGCGTCAGCACGAGATGCGAGAAATCGAGCTTGCCGAAATCCGGGTTGTTCATCATCGCGTTGAACAGCGTGTTCAAGCCGGGGAAGATGTGGAACTCGTATTTGCCGAGCTCCTTCACGAAGGCCGGAATGTCGCGCGGATTGGGGATGAGGATGTTGTGGCCGCCGAGCGCCAGGCCCATCAGCCCGTTCACCGTCAGCGCGAAGATATGGTAGAGCGGCAGCGCGCAGACGAAGACGAGCTGCGGCGGGCGGCGCTTCACCCGGAAGGTCGGCTCGATCCAGAGCTTGATCTGCTCCATGTTGGAGAGAAGGTTGGCGTGCGTCAGCGTCGCGCCCTTGGAAACGCCTGTTGTTCCGCCGGTATATTGCAGGAAGGCGGTGTCGTCGTGCCCGACCGCGACAGGCTTCAGCGAGAGCCCAGCGCCTTCCGCCAGCGCGCGCTGGAAGCCGACATGGCCGGGCAGCGACCACGGCGGAACGAGCTTCTTGACGCGCCGGACGACGAGATTGACGATCAGCCCCTTGAGACCCAGCATGTCGCCCATGGCCGCGACGCAGATCGTCTTGACGTCGGTGCGGGCCACCACCTGCTCGACCGTATGGGCGAAATTCTCCAGCACGAAGATCGCCTTGGCGCCGGCATCCTTCAACTGGTGTTCGAGTTCGCGCGGCGTGTAGAGCGGGTTGACGTTGACGACGGTGAGGCCGGCCCTGAGGATGCCGAAGATGATGACCGGGTTCTGCAGGATGTTGGGCATCATGACCGCGACGCGGTCGCCCTTGACGAGATTGCGCGCCTGGAGCCAGGCGGCGATATGGCGCGATTTCACCTCCAGATCGGCGAAGGTGAGCGTCTTGCCCATGCAGGTGAAGGCGGGGCGCTCGGCAAAGCGGGCGCAGCAATCATCGACCAAAGCGCCGATCGACGCATGCGACAAGGGTGCGATTTCGCCGGGCGTCTCCGGCGGATAGGAGGCGAGCCAGAACTTGCCGGCCGGGTTGGTGATATTGTCCTCGGTCGTCGCCGACATGCCTTGCCTCCTCCTCGAGTTGCCGCATCCAGGATCGCTTTCGACGGAAGGCCTCCCAACCTGCCGACGGATCAAGGATGAGGCTTTTCAAACCTGTCATCAAGGACAATCGGTATATAACCTTGACGTAAACGTCAATATTGCCGCCGGCGACAATGGCGATCGATCGTCGCGCGGATCATGCCGCTCAGCGCGGCAGGTGGGTCGCGGTTTCGGTCACGATCATCGACATGGCGATGTCGTGCGGCTGCGCATGGATCGTCGCGATCGACTGAAGGCTGTAGCCGACGCCGATCACGAGCGGCAGACGTTCCATCGCCGCCAGCGTGCGGTCGAAGAAGCCGCCGCCATAGCCGAGCCGGAAGCAGCCTTCGTCATAGCCGACCACCGGCGCAATGACGGTGTCGGGAAGGGCGGTCTCGCCGGTCTCCGGCACGGGAATGTTCCAGACGCCGCGGCCGAGCGCTTCGCCCTGCCGCCAGGGCTTGAAGACCAGCGGTGCCTTCTTCTCGACCACCACCGGCAAGAGCGCCCGCCCGCCGGCCTGCCAGACGGTCTCGATCAGCGGCCGGAGATCCGGCTCGCCGCGAAACGGCCAGTAGAAGCTCACCGTCCTCCCGCTGAAATCGCCGATCGCTTCCTGCAATCCGCGCGCAATGGCGTCCGACCAGCGCTGCCGCGTCTCGGGCGCGATCGTCATGCGCCGGGCGATGAGCGCCTCGCGCTCCAGCTTGCGCCAAGCGTAGACTTCCGCCGGTGTCACCGGTGGCAGGCCGGCATAGGCCGGATCGATCTCGTGCAGCAGGCAGGCCGGAGAGGCCGGCGGGTTCATTTCGTCATCGCTGTCCTGCATGGCGTCCTCCTCCTGCCGACAGCCGAGCTTTCACCGCAATGGCCTCCAATGCCTGTCGGCCTGCGGCGTCCGGTGTCGCTCCATCGGGCTGAAACGCAGGAAGGCGCGGACAGGTTGCCCGCGCCTTCCTCGATTCGATAGGCCGGCGATCAGTCTTCCTCGACGAAGACCTGCTCGCGCTTCTTGCGCACGCTCGGCAGCAGCACGACGACCAGAACGATGACGGCGATGAACAGCAGCGTCGCGCTGATCGGCCGCGTCACGAAGGTCGATGGATCGCCGCGCGCGAGGATCATGGCGCGCCTCAGGTTTTCCTCCAGCAGCGGGCCGAGCACGAAGCCGAGCAGCAGCGGCGCCGGCTCGCAGCGCAGCTTCGCCAGCAGGTAGCCGATGAAGCCGAAGAAGGCGACGGCATAGAGGTCGTAGACGTTGGAATTGACGCTGTAGACCCCGATCGAGCAGAAGGCCATGATGATCGGGAAGAGCACGTAGTAGGGGATCGTCAGAAGCTTCACCCAGAGCCCGATCAGCGGCAGGTTGAGGATGACGAGCATCAGGTTGCCGATCCACATGGAGGCGATGATGCCCCAGAAGAGGGCAGGCTGTTCCGTCGCGACGTTCGGGCCGGGCACGATGCCCTGGATGATCATCGCGCCGATCATCAGCGCCATCACCG
>CAMPIK010000367.1 GCA_946886325.1 uncultured Shinella sp. | reverse complement strand
AGCCCCTTGTCGGGACCCCCCTGGTGAATGCGCCAAGGTTAGGCCCGGAACGGCCCTGCGGTCAAGGCGCGAACGAGATGCGTTGCCGTGCCGACGGTTCGATAGAGGCAGTCGATGGGGTAAAGCGGCCTTATCAACGCCCCAGCATGTCCAGCGTCCGGGGGTCCATCTCGCCCTCGTAAAACCGATCGATCGCCCTGTGGAAAAGCGATCCCGGCGGCGAGACGAGCGCGAAGAGCGTCATCGAGGAGCGGAACTTCAGGTCGTCCGGCGAGCCAAGGATGTCGTGGGCCGACATGGCCACATGCGAGAGCATCGCCTCGGCACAATCGACGAGCCGTTGCCCGAGCACGGGATCCGCGAGATAGGCCTTCGCCTCGTCGAGCGAGCGGATGGCATAACGCTCCGCCATACCGGAGCGGCCGAGCCCCGCCAGTTGCGGGAAGACGAACCACATCCAGTGGCTCTGCTTTCGACCGCGCCGGAGTTCCGCCAGGGCGGCATCGATGACGCCGTCCTGTGCGTCGCGGAACCGTTGAAGCTCGATCGGCATTATCCCTCCTTCGGTGGGCATCTGCCCAGTGGAAAAACAATTGACAAGTTGTCGCACTGCACAAAAAGCGCTTGCAATCACCGCAACGCAGCATTATCTTCAAATCATCGCAGCGGCTACTCCTCCTCCCAAGCCGCTCCGTGTCGACCGTAAGCACTCCTCCTCCCAGCTTGCGGTCAAGATCAGAAGCCCGGTGCACCTCCTCCCGCACCGGGCTTTCTTCGTTTTGCGGCCATGCGTTTCGGCTTGGAACGCAGACGGCGTCGCAATGCTGAACGGGCAAGTCCTGTCATCGGAAAATCAGGCATTTATGCTTGGAACGCCGCCCGATCGCTCTTCATTTTCTGCAACGCCATTGCGACCAAAACGGGCTCAAAAGCCGACGAACCGGCCGGAAACGCCCGCCTCAAGATATTTTTCGCGGTGCGATTTTCCCCCTTTACATTGAAGGCTGAACCCGTCAGTCAAGGGCCAATCTCAAAGAGGCGGGAAGTGATCTCATGGACTGGAAGCATCGATTGTTTGCCCTGGAAAGCGCGGATGGCGTGATCGAGAGCATCCCGAGCATGATGAAGGCCCAGGAACTCGATCTTCTCTACAGTCTCGTCAAGAACTATTACAAGGGTGAAGGTTACATTGTCGACGCCGGCATTTTCATGGGCGCCTCGACGAAATGCTTCATCGAGGGGCTTGCCGCCAATCCGCATCCGCGCCGTGTCGCCAAGCCGACCATCCATTCCTTCGAGCGCGCCATGGTCACCCGGCCCATGACGAATTTCGCGGGTTTCAAGGATCTGCCGATCAATTCGGACTATTCCGGCATGCTGCGCGATCGCTTCGCCTTTTCGGACGAGGTCTCGTTCTCCTTCGGCGATATCACGCTGAAGGACTGGAACCGCGACGACCCGATCGAAATCCTGTTCCTCGACGTCCTGAAGACGCCCGAAGTGATGTTCCGCTGCAACGAGATGTTCTTCCCCTCCCTGATCGTCGGGCAGGGGGTGCTCGTCCAGCAGGATTTCTACTGGCCGTTCGGCTGGTGGATCAACGCCTGGATGGAGATGTGGGCCGACTATTTCGAACCGATCGACTGGGCCGAGACGTCGCTGATTTTCCGTTACACCAAGGAACTCCCGGCCGAGGCTTACAATCCCGAAACGCTGACGAGCAAGAGCGAAGACGAGGTCTTCGACATGCTCTATAACGCGAAGCTTCCCGCCTACCGGCTCGACCAGTTCCTGAACCTGAAGCTGACGGCCATCCAGTATCTGTTTCACAAGGGCAATTTCGAGCGCGCCCGGCGCGAGCTGGATATCTTCCTGGAGCGGTTCTACCGCGACATCTACAAGGATCAGACGAACCAGATCGCGATCCGGTTCAAGGGCGATCTCGCCAGGTTGACCACGAATATCGACAAGGGATTGGCCACCGCCTCCAGAAGGGCCGCTGTAAAGGCAAAAACCAGCAATGGTTGACGTCTCTATCATCGTACCGACCTACAATTCCGCCTCGCATCTCGACCGCTGTCTTGGCTCGATCGGTGCGCAGAAGGATATACGTGCCGAACTGCATGTCATCGATGACAACAGCAAGGACGACACGCAGCAGAAAGTGCTGGCCTTCAAGCAGCACAATCCCCACGTCGACGTGCATCTGCATGTGCGCCTGGAAGACCGCGGCCAGTCGACGGCCCGTAACGTCGGGATCGACGCCAGCAAAGGCGACTATATCGCCCTCCTGGACAGCGACGACAAGTTTCGCGATCCGTTGACCCTGCGCAAATGGGTCGATGCGGCGCGCCAGCACGATGCCGAGATCGTCGTCGGACAGTATTATGTCGAAAACCTGGAGAACGGCACGAGCGGCTATGGCCGTGCGGTCCGGATGCCGGACGACGGTCTGCTGACCGACATCTATCGCCACCCGACACTCGCCAATGTCTCGTCCTGCTGGCAGATGCTGTACAAACGGGCATTCCTGGACGAAAAGCAGGTGCGCTTTTCCCGGCTGCTGCGGCAGCGCGAGGACCGGCCCTTTTTCATCAATGCATTGGTCGCGACCGAGAAGGTTCTGGTCGTGCCGCAGGTGGTCGTCGACCATCTGATGCATTCGGCATCGTCCTTCCAGATGATCAATGCGTCGCAGGTCGAGCTTTACCTGACCCATCTTTCGATCGTCGTCGAGACCTTCAAGACCGTTCACGCCGCCGGCGCCGAGAAGAACGATCTCTTCCGCAAGGCGTGCTACACCCTCTGCGTCAAGAACCTGCTGACCTACTGGCAGCCATGGATCGTCAGCAATTGGGCCCAGGAGCAGAACCGGGCGCTGGTCACCAGGCTGTTCGATGCGCATCGCCAGTTCGATGACGGTGCCGCGCTTGCGACGGACAATCCGCTCACCCTGAGCGAGTCCGATCACGAACTTGTCGCCGAATACGCCTGCGATTTTGCCAATCTGCTTCTTCGATACCGGCGCGACGATGATTTCGTGAAATATATCTCTGGCGTGGGCTATACCGCGGCGCAGTACAGGGAATTCGCGACAGTTCTCAAGCCCGAAGAACGGTCGCTGCTGACGCGGTACATGATCTACAACCGTGTTCGCGGCCAGGGCGCAGCTCCGGCACCGGCAACGGCAGTCTCCGAGGAAGCGAAACCCAAGCCGGTGGGCTGGCGCGCGCTCCTTGGCGCCAAGAACGGGCCAGAGCCAGCTTCGAACCGATCAATCCCGACGACAAAAAGAAAGGTTGAGCGCGGCCTTTCGCATATCAGACTGGTGCTTCACCCGGGAACGACCAAGACCGGAAGCTCCTATCTGCAGGCGGTCCTCGGGCTCAACCGGTTAAATCTCATCGATCAGGGGATTTGCTATCCACTGACGGGCCACGCCCAGGAGCGCGGCGCCCGCCGCCACCGTTCACCGGGCCATGCCGGGCTTGTCAACGCAATCCTCAACGGAAACAGGGATGTTATTGACCGCTTCCAGGCTGAGATCGGCGAACTGGGCGATCACATTCACACGGTCATCCTCTCCGCCGAAAACCTCCTGTCGCCGCGTTTCTGGGACAATGGCGCAAGTTTGCGAAAAGTCCGTGAGACATTGCCCTTTCGCAACCAAGACGTCTTCGCAGTCCATCGTAATTTCCGCGACTGGCTGAAGTCGTCCTATATCGAGATGCTTGGCAATCCCCGTA
>CAMPIK010000366.1 GCA_946886325.1 uncultured Shinella sp. | reverse complement strand
TTCGCCTGGGCGACGACGCTCTATGTCGCGGCCTCCGTGCTCGGCTCGATCTTCATCGCGGTGCGGCCTGCCGGCATCAATCTCAACCGCGCCTATGTCTTCGGCGCCCTTCTCTTCGGCCTCGGCAGCCTCGTCTGCGCCATCGCCCCCATGATGGAGGTGCTGCTGGTCGGCCGGGCCGTTCAGGGGCTTGGCGCCGGCCTTCTGGTGACGCTCGGCTATTCCTTCATCCGCTTCGTCTATCCGGAACCGCTCTGGAGCACGGCGACGACGCTCTATGCCGCGATCTGGGGTGTCGCGACCTTTCTCGGCCCGACGATCGGCGGGGTCTTTGCCGCCGGCAGCGCCTGGCGCGAGGCCTTCGTGGTGCTGATCCCGCTGTCGGCCCTGATGGCCTTCCTCGCACCGCGCCTGCTGCCCTCCGGCGAGGATGGCCGGCTGGTGACGCGCGCGCCCTTCCTGCAGATCGCGCTGCTGCTCGCCGCCGTGCTTCTCGTATCCTTCGCCGGATCGGTCGAGGCGGTCGGCCTGCGGGCGGGCCTTGCGGCCCTTGCGGGCCTCGCGGTCATCCTGATGATCGTCACGGAACGGCATGCAAAGGCAAGGCTTCTGCCGGAAGGCACGGCGCGGCTCGCCTCCCCCCTTGCCCGCATCTATCTCATCATGCTGCTGATGCTCGTGGCGCTCGCCTCCGACATCTACATCCCCTATTTCCTGCAGGAACTGCACGGCGTGACGCCGCTTGCCTCCGGCTATCTCGTCGCCCTGCTGGCACTCGGCTGGACGGCATCGGCCTTCCTCGTCGCGGGCCTCAACGGGCGGGCGGCAACTATTTCGATCGCGCTCGGCACGGCAGTCGAGGCGGTCGCGACCGGCCTGCTGATCTTCTGCCTCGCCCGGCACAATCCCGATACCGGTCTTGTCATCCTCGTTCCGGCCGCGCTCGCAATCTTCGGCATGGGTTTCGGCGTCGGGCTCGGCTGGGCGCATCTGGTGACGCTGGTGCTGAAGCGCGCGCCTGACAATGAGAAGGACAAGGCATCGGCGGCGATCACCACGATGCAGTCGCTCGGCAGCGCCTTCGGCGCGGCACTGAGCGGCGTCGCCGCCAACAGCACGGGCCTTCTCGATCCGGGCGGCATCGCCGGCAATGTGCAGGCGGCGACCTGGCTCTATGGCCTCTTCACGCTGCCGGCCCTGCTTGCCTTCGTGCTGGCGCTGACACTGGTGCCGCGCCGCTAAATCCCCTGCCGCCTTAAACCCTTCATTAACGCCGTTCGGCGGTCTCGGTTGTGTTCCTGCTGCAAAACCAGCACAAGGGACGACCTGCCGGCCTGCGAGGATGATGCCGCAAAATGGGCCGGTCTGTTTCGACACAAGACACATTCAAGATTCGAACAAGACACGAGGGTCCGCACGACGTGGCACGAGCCGACGGCGAGCATCGACAGGACGCAGACGGCCCCAGCCTGGCCGGCGAACCGGATTTGTGCACGTCGCTGTCTGCGATCCGCGCGCGATCCGGCGATGCCCTCGTCTTTGCAGGTCTCGAAATGTCTGGTATCGCCACGGCGCTTTTTTCCCCCGATGACACACTGGCCTTCGGATCGAGCGCTTTCCGCGACCTGTTCGCGGTACAGGCGGAAGCGCCTGGTTTCGACGACATCATGCGCCATTGCCATGCCGAATGCACCGGCCCCGTCATCATGCCGCCGATCGAGACCTGGCTCGAAATGGCGCATGCGCGCCGCCGCAGTCAGCCGCAGCGCACCTTCGAGATCGACATTGCGGATGGCCGGTGGTTTCTCGTCAACGAGACGCTGCTTGCCGACGGCTGGCTCTGGAGCGTCTTCACCGACATCACGATGCTGAAGTCGAACGAGAACGTGCTGAAGCTCGACCGCGATGCCGCGAGGCTCGCCGCCGAGACGGACCCGCTGACCGGTCTCTTCAACCGGCGCCACGGCATGGACCGGCTGGAATCGGCCGTGCTGACCGCCTTCCGCACCGGCGCGCCGCTGACGCTGGTGCTGATCGACCTCGACCATTTCAAGGCGATCAACGATACCTATGGCCACCAGCACGGCGACAAGGTGCTCTGTCACTTCGCCGCCGCCGGCCGCGACCAGTTGCGCGGACAGGACATGTTTGCCCGCGTGGGCGGCGAGGAATTCATGGCGCTGATGCCGGGCACGACGGCGCGTGAGGCTGCGCAGGCGATCGAGCGGCTTCGCAGCCATATCGCCGAACCGGAGCAGCGCGCCAGGATCAACTGCCGCTACACGCTGTCTGCCGGAATAGCCGAATTCTGCGGCGAGACCGCGGACGCGCTGTTCGCCCGGGCGGACCGGGCGCTTTACCAAGCCAAGAACCTAGGGCGCGACCGGATCGAGCGCGCGGCCTGACGAAGACCGGTTGGCCGGACCGTCAGTCGAAGCTCAGCATGATCTTGCCGATATGATCGCCGCTTTCCATCATGCGATGGGCGGAGGACGCCTGCGAGAACGGCAGCACGGCGTGAATGACGGGCGCGACGCGCCCCTCCTCCAGCAGCGGCCAGACCTTGGCTTTCAACTGATCCCGGATTTCCTGCTTTTCGCCGGAACTGCGCGGACGCATTGCGGACCCCGTGATGTGCAGCCGCTTTTGCAGGATCGGCGCGAGGCTGACCTTTTCGACGAAGGTGCCGCCGAGGAAGGCGATGATCGACAGCCGACCGTCACGGCCGAGAGACTTGAGATTGCGCTCGAAATAGGCCGCACCGATCATGTCGAGAATGACATCGACGCCCTTCTTCTCGGTCTCCTCGGCGATCACCGCGGCGAAGTCCTCGCTGCGGTAGTTGATCGCGCGCGATGCGCCAAGCGTCACGCAGGCCTCGCATTTGGCAGGCGAGCCCGCCGTCGTGAAGACGCGGGCGCCGAGCGCCTTTGCAAGCTGGATCGCCGTCGTGCCGATGCCGCTGGTGCCGCCGTGCACCAGCACGGTCTCGCCGCGCTTCAGGTCCGCCATCATGAAGAGATTGGCCCAGACGGTGAAGAAGGTTTCCGGCAGGGCGGCGGCCTGGACGGCATCGTAGCCCTTCGGCCAGGGCAAGGCCTGGCTCGCCGGCACCGCGCAATATTCGGCATAGCCGCCGCCGTTCGCGAGCGCGCAGACGCGGTCGCCAAGGTCGAAATCGGTGACGCCCTCGCCGACCGCCACGACCTCGCCGGCGATCTCCAGCCCGAGGACCGGGCTTGCGCCTGGTGGTGGCGGATAGTCGCCCTTGCGCTGCATGACGTCGGGCCGGTTGATGCCGGCCGCCTCGACGCGCACCAGGATCTCGCCGTAGCGGGGCTGCGGCACCGTGCTTTGCGCCAGCATCAGCGCATCCGGCCCGCCGAAATCCTTGAGGCCGACATAGGACATGGAACTCGGTAGCGACATGATTCCCTCCCCGGTTCGTTGCGGGCGCAACGGATGACTCGCCGATATTCTAGCTGAAATCACCGCACAATTGAATCGTTCCCGCCTGCCCCCAAACAATTTCGGGAGGCGTTCGCGCAGGTCGCTATTCCGCCGCAAATCGCTGAAAATCCGGCGACATGCGGGCGGATACAATTAAATCTTGTTCATTTGATCGGCGCGGTCGGCGGCGCTAGTTTCCGCTTCGGAACCGGGGAGCGCCGGCGGCCGGACGGCTGCGACGCGACGTCTCCCGGACGGTTCCGTTGCGTCCCTGACGGGACCAGACAAGGAATGACGCAGATG
>CAMPIK010000365.1 GCA_946886325.1 uncultured Shinella sp. | reverse complement strand
GAGGCAGCAGTCGATGGCCGCCGGCGTCGTGCCCCAGTCCTCGTGCAACTTCAGCGAGGTGGCGCCGGCCTCGACCATCTCGATAAGCGCGCCGGGCAGCGAGGCGTTGCCCTTGCCGGCGAAGGCGAGGTTCATCGGGAAGGCATCGGCCGCCTCGATCATGCGGGCGAGGTGCCAGGGGCCGGGCGTGCAGGTGGTGGCGAGCGTTCCGTGCGCCGGGCCGGTGCCGCCGCCCAGCATGCAGGTGAGCCCGCTCATCAGCGCCTCCTCGATCTGCTGCGGGCAGATGAAGTGGATATGGGCGTCCATGCCGCCGGCGGTGATGATCTTGCCCTCGGCGGCAATCGCCTCGGTGCCCGGACCGACGATGATGTCGACGCCCGGCTGGGTATCCGGATTGCCGGCCTTGCCGATCGCAACGATGCGTCCGTCCTTGAGGCCGATATCGGCCTTGACGATGCCCCAGTGGTCGATGATCAGCGCATTGGTGATGACGGTATCGACGGCGCCGTCGGCGCGCGTCACCTGGCTCTGGCCCATGCCGTCGCGGATGACCTTGCCGCCGCCGAACTTCACCTCGTCGCCATAGGTCGTGAAGTCCTTCTCGACCTCGGCGAAGAGTTCGGTATCGGCCAGCCGCACCCGGTCGCCGGTGGTCGGGCCGAACATGCCGGCATAGGCGGCGCGGGACATCTTGTAGGACATGGGCTTACCTCTGAAATCGAAAGACTGAAACCACGGGGACGAAACCGAGACGTGACGGGAGGATCACATCTCCGTTTCCATGAACGGCGAGACATGCGGCATCTTCACCTCCATCGGCAGGCGCTTCAGCCAGCCGGCGAGGATCAGGTCGTCGACCCATTCGCGCTCCGCCTCGAACGGGTGCCATTTCCAGCCCTGGTGGCTGAAGCCGGCGAGCATGATGACGTCGTCGGGCTCCGCCAGGCTTTCCAGCACCTCGGCCGCAACGATCAGGCCCGAACTGGGGACGATGTAATTCTGGGCGCCGAGCGACTTCAATTCGTCGTCGAGCGTCTCGTGCACATTGGCCGAGATGATCCTGAACGTCCGCCCGGTGGCGGCCGCAAAGCTCGCAAAGCCCTCGGTATAGTCGTCGCAGAAGTCCTCGAGGTCCGGATGCCGGCTCACGATGTCGTCCCGCATGGCGGCAAATTTCTCCGGGTCCCGCACGCACCAGATCTCCGACGCATCCCTGACAGGCTGCGAGGTTTTCCACCGCCCGCCGCCCAGCATCGCGAGCGCCGGCCGGCCGGTGTTGCAGACCGCGACGATGTCCGTCTTCGTGCCGCCGGCACCGACCGATCGACAGTCGTTGAAACGAATGACGATATCGGCGGCATCGATGATCCCGGCAGCACCCTCCGGAACCTCCCCGTTACCGACGATGACGATCGTGCGTGCCCCAGCCAATGCCCGTCCTTCACTGTTGCGGTGGCTCGATTAGGTCCTGCAATTCCTTCGTCCGCTTGCGCGTCGTCTCCGCCAGGCAACCCGAGACCAGCATAGGCTCCATTGACCCGCCGCGCGCGTCGAAGCCGGCTAGCTCGCAGGTCCCGTCACGATAGGCGATCCAGCCGCGCTGCGCCTTCTTCAGTGCCTCGACCGCGCCGACATAGTTTTCGCTGATGTCGGCCATTTCCGTGTCGGTCTCGCGCATTGCGGCGATCGCCTGCTTGTAGACCGCATTGAGTTCGGCATCGGCCGTCTCGAAGTCCTTGCCGGCGCAATAGTTCATCTCCTGCTGCGCCATGGCGTTCTCGCAGTCGATCTCGGGCTCGCCATCCTGCGCCAGGGCCGGTGCGGCGGCGATGGCGAGGAAGAGGCCCACGGAGGCGAGACGGAAAAACCGCATGTCAAAGCTTCCCCATCACATCCTGCCGGAAACCGTAGATCTCCCGCTTGCCGGAAAAAGGGATCAGCCTGACGGTGCGCGTCTGCCCCGGCTCGAAGCGGACGGCCGTACCGGCCGGGATGTCGAGGCGGAGGCCGCGTGCCTGTGCCGGGTCGAAGGAGAGGCCGGGATTGGTCTCGTAGAAATGATAATGGCTGCCGACCTGCACCGGGCGGTCGCCCGTGTTCGACACGTCGATGCTGATGACCGGCAGGCCGGCGTTGAGCTCGATCTCTCCAGCGGCTGCAAGAATTTCGCCCGGGATCATGGTGCCCTCCTCAACGGATCGGTTCGTGTACGGTAACAAGTTTGGTGCCGTCGGGGAAAGTCGCCTCGACCTGGATGTCATGGATCATTTCGGGCACGCCTTCCATGACCTGGTCGCGCGTGATGACATGGGCGCCCGCCGCCATCAGGTCGGCGACGGACTTTCCGTCCCTCGCGCCCTCGACGACGAAATCGGTGATCAGGGCAATCGCTTCCGGATGGTTGAGCTTGACGCCCCGCTCAAGGCGGCGGCGCGCCACCATGGCCGCCATGGAGACCAGGAGCTTGTCTTTTTCGCGCGGTGTCAGGTTCATCAGCGTTCCGTTCGTTTCGGTTTCCGGCCGATCGAAACCCGCCGCACGGGTCTCGAAAGGCGTGCATTAGAGAGTCCAGACTTTCGGCACAGACGCGCCGTTCCGCAAGCAGGAAATGACGGGCATGAGGATTTTTCGCAAGGAAAATCCGTCGGATGCCGCAATGCGAAGAACGAGCTTGTCGTTCCAGACGCTGGCGCCGGCGGTTGCGTCGCCAAGCAGGCGCCGGAGCGGCTCGAGCATGCCCTCGGCCATGCGGCTGCAGAAGAGCACTGTCGCATAGGCGCGGTCCCCGGCAAGCACCGCGCGCTGCAGGGCGATCTCCGCGACCTTGCCGGAAAACCGCGTCTCCTCCGCATGGATCAGCCGTCCGGCACGCCGGATGCGCCAGCGGTCGCGGAAGAGACCGGTTTCCATCTGCTCGCCCATGGCCTTGCGGCCGAAGAGAATGGCCTCGACCGCGAGGAACTCGGCATCCGGCGCCAGGTCCACGTCGAGGCGGCGGGTGAGTGAGGAGCGATCGAAGAGAATGGTTTCCTGCGGCAGCCAGTCGGCGCGCGCACCGTCACCGACGGTAAGCCGGGTCGTCACCTCGGCGGTGCCCGCGACCGCGCGATAGACGCGCTCGCAGGCCTGGGTCGTCACCGTCAGATGGGTCGCCGCACCCGTCTCGAAATCCCAGGCAAGCCGGTCGCCGCCCGTCAGGCCGCCGGCCGTGTTGATCAGCACGGCTTCCATGCGGCCGTCGAAACTCTGCGGCAGCCTGATCTTGGCGCAGCCTTCCTGGAAGAGCCCGTCGAGACGGGTCTCCGCCCGGTATGGCTTCGTTACAAGGCGCCCTCTGCCGTTTGCCCGCTGGGGGCGATGCTGTTCGCCTGCTTGCACGTTGCCCCTTCTTTCCCCTCGGTCTTCACACTAGCGTTCTCGACCAGACAATCAACGCCCGCCGTCACCGGCGTTTCTTCCGGCGAGCGCGTGTTGCGGAAGAACTCCCACATGCGGCCCGCCGCGTCCCACTCCGACGTCGCCTTGCCATCCGCATCGAAGGTGCGGAAGAGCACGCTGCGGGCCGGCCAGGAATGCGTGTTTTCCTTCAGCAGATAGGACGTGATGCGCGCGCCACCCTGGCAACCGTGATAGTTGGTGGCGGTCATCGATGCGCCAACGACGCTCTTTTCGCCCGCGCAGCGGTCAAGCTCCGCCCAGCGTTGAAGCGCGACGTCGCCGCCATATTGCCAGTAAGGCTTGCCGCCGCCCTTGAACGGGT
>CAMPIK010000364.1 GCA_946886325.1 uncultured Shinella sp. | reverse complement strand
CGGCGATCGAGATCGATTCGTTCTGGGTGACGATGAAGCAGTATTGCGGGCCGGGCGTCGGGCACCAGGAGCGCACGCGAGTGTTGGCGCCGGGCTGCTCCAGGTAGATCGCGGCCTGGCAGCCCTTCTTGTGCTTCTTGGCGTTCTTCGGCATCCAGGTCTCGTGGGTACCCCAGCCGAGTTCGGCCGGCTGCAGGCCTTCCGAGATGAAGCCCTCGACCGACCAGGTGTTCCAGAAGACATTGAGCGGCTTCGGGTTCTTCGTCAGCTGCGTGTCGCGCTCGGCGATGTGCACGCCCTTGACGCCGACCTTCTTCATCAGCTTCGCCCAGCCTTCGCGGTCATCCTGCGACGGCTCCTCGAACTTGATGTCGAGGTCTTTGGCGAGGTTCAGAAGCGCCTGCTTGACGAACCAGGAGACCATGCCGGGGTTCGCGCCGCAGGTGGAGACGGCGGTCGCGCCGCCGGGGTTCTTGGCCTTCTCCTTGCGAACGGTCTCGCGCAGCGCATAGTTGGTGCGGTCGGCGTTCTTCATGCTCTTGTCGAAGTAGAAGCCGAGCCAGGGCTCGACGACGGTGTCGATGTAGAGCACGTCGAGCTTGCGGCAGAGCTTCATCAGGTCGAGTGAACCGGTATCGACCGACAGGTTGACGCAGAAGGCTTGCCCGCCGCCATCCGTGAAGAGCGGCTTCAGCAGGTCCTTGTAATTGTCCTTCGTGACATGGGCCTTCACGTGGCGCACGCCGTGACGGGCGAAGATTTCGGCATCGCCGGCATCCTCGCGCGGCTCGATGACGATCAGCCGGTTCTTGTCATATTTGAAGTGGCGCTCGATCAGCGGCAGCGTGCCGCGCCCGATCGAACCGAAACCAATCATCACGATCGGACCGGTAATCTCGCCGTAAACCGGATAGGTCGTCTCTGCCATGTCGTCGTACTCCTTGAAGGACGTCGCTGTTCTCGTAAAAAAGGGCCTTTAAGGCCCCCGAACGCGTTCGGGAAGGCCTAGAGCACAGAATCCTGTCACAATAAAGAGCGGAACTCTTCAGTCGGTCGCCTGCTTCCGCGGGGTCACCGGTCGTGATAGGCTGTATACATCGTAGTCAGAGGTATACGCCATGGCACAGAACGTCATATCGGTCCGCGTGTCGGACGAGATGCGCGACAGGCTCGACAGTCTCGCATCGGCAACGAAGCGCCCCCGATCCTTCCTCGCCCAGGAGGCGATTGCCGAATATCTCGACCGGCACGCCTGGCAGGTCGCGGCCATCGACGAGGCCGTGGCCTCGGCCGATTCCGGCCGCGTCGTGGGGCACGATGCCGTTGCGGAATGGCTGGAGAGCTGGGGCAGCGAAGCGGAACTGGACGCGCCGCGCGTCAAGGCCGGCGAGAGATGAGGATCGTCTGGACGGAGCTTGCCGTTCAGGACCTCCTCGCGATCCGCCGCTATATCGCGGACCGCAATCCCTCTGCAGCACGATCCGTGGCCGCCCGAATCCTGCACGCGGTCGAATTGCTTCCGTCGCAGCCGCATCTCGGCATTCCCACGCACAGAACGGATGTGCGACGCCTCGTTATTGCCGGTACTGTCTATTCGATACCCTACCGGGTCACCGGAGAGACGATCAAGATACTGGAGGTCTTCGACGGACGGCGCCGGGCACCGCGGACCGACCTCGACGCCGACCCGTCATGACACCAGCCAGCCCGGAATGAGGCCGCGCAGCGAATTGCCGAGATAGAAGGGCGATCGTTTGAGATCGTCCGGACGAAGCGTTGCCTCGGCCGCCCGGCCGGTTTCCAGCAATTCCTCGCGAAGGACGCCGGCCAGCAGGCCGCAGGCGAGTGGCGGGGTCTTGAGAATACCGGAACCGTCGTCGAGAAAGAGCGAGGTGATCGTTCCCTCGCAGAGGTCGCCCTCTTCGTTGAGGAGCAGGACCTCGTTTACCTCGGCTATAGGAAACTCGGCGCGCGCCGCCTCATAGGTGCCGCGGCGCGACGTCTTGTGCCGGAGCAGCGGATCGCCAGACGACAGCCGGGTCCTGGCGATCGCGACGGTCCAGACCGCGCCTGCGGGCAATGGCACGAAAGGCGCCGTGGTGACGGCGATCTCGTTGCGGCCGAAGAGTTCCAGCCGGACCCTTTGCGGACAATCCTTGCCGGCAACGCTGCTGTCGAGCGCGCCGCGTGCCCGATCAGCGCCCGCTAGGCCCAATGCCGTCGCGGAACGGACGAGCCGCGCAAGGTGGCGCTCCAGCCGGACGAAGCCCGTGCCGGGTGCCCATCCGAGCGTTTCGATCAGCGAGAGATCCATTGGTCTCCCACGGCGAAGCGGCCCTTCAGCAGGCATTCTTCATATTCGGACTCGGCGGTCGAATCGAAGACGATACCGCCGCCGACGTTGAAGACGGCGCGGCCATCGTCGAAGAGCGAGATCGTGCGGATCGCTACGTTGAACTGCATCGTGCCGCCGGGCGCGATCCAGCCGATGGCGCCGCAATAGGCGTCTCGCGGGCCGTCTTCCAGGTCGTGCAGGATTTCCATCGCCCGCATCTTCGGCGCGCCGGTGATGGAGCCGCAGGGGAAGAGGGCCGCGAAGATGTCGCGGATCGAGGTGCCGGCGACGAGCTTCGCCCGGACATGGCTCACCATCTGGTGCACGGTCGGATAGGTCTCGACGTCGAAGAGCCGGGGCACGTCGAGCGTGCCGACTTCGGTGATGCGCGAGATGTCGTTGCGCAGCAGGTCGACGATCATGCGGTTTTCGGCCTGCGACTTCGGGTCGGCCTGCATGGCGGCGATGATTGCGGCGTCCTCGCCGGCATTGGCGCCGCGCGCGGCGGTGCCCTTCATCGGATGGGTCTCGATCCAGCCGTCGGCATCGACACGGAAGAAGAGTTCCGGCGAGCGCGACAGCAGCACCGGCCCGTCGAGCGAGACGAGGGCGCCGTATTTCACCGGCTGGCGTTCGATCAGCGACCAGAAGGCGGCGACCGGATCGCCGGACCATTGCGCTTCGATCGGCATCGTCAGGTTCGCCTGGTAGCAGTCGCCCTCCCGCAGATGCCGGTGCAGCCGGTCGAAGCGCAGCCGGTAGGCGTCGAGGTCCCAGGCCGCATGCGGGCTTTCGAGAAACGGCTCGTTCTCGACGCGCTGGCGTGGCTGGGCAAGCGGGTGCCCGTCTGCCGGCGCATCGAAGATGCCGAAGCTCATCAGCGGCGTCTCGCGATCGTCCTTCGCAAGCGGCGCAAGCTTGGGTTCAAAGAGATGGCCGGCCTCGTAGCTCAGGAAGCCGGCGATCCAGTGCCCGGAATCATGGGCGTCCTGAAGTTCGGCGAAGGCGCGGTCGAGGTCCACGCCGCGCCGCAGCGTGACCACGCGCAGCGGATCGGCGAAAACCGTCGTCCGGTCTTCGCGGTCGTCCCGGAAGAGCACATAGGCATCGCGTGCGGTCATCTTCTGTCTTCGGTCGTGCGTTGTCAGGCCGCCTTATCAAGCGCTTCCAGTTCGTCGATCAGCCCTTCGATCATCGACAGTCCCTTGCTCCAGAACGACGGATCGGTGGCATCGAGGCCGAAAGGCTTCAGAAGCTCCGAGTGGTGCTTGGTGCCGCCGGCCTTCAGCATCTCGAAATACTTCTGCTGGAAGCCGCTCTCGGCCTGCTGGTAGACGGCATAGAGCGAGTTCACCAGGCAGTCGCCGAAGGCATAGGCATAGACGTAGAAGGGCGAATGGATGAAGTGGGGGATATAGGCCCAGTAGGTCTCGTAGCCCTCGGAAATCCCGA
>CAMPIK010000363.1 GCA_946886325.1 uncultured Shinella sp. | reverse complement strand
GCGGTGCGCTGCGCAACTGGCAGCGCGACTGCGCCATGATCTTCCAGCAGTTCAATCTGGTGCCGCGCCTCGATGTGCTGACCAACGTGCTGCTCGGCCGCCTCAACCATCGTTCGAGCGTTCTCAGCATCCTCAACATGTTCACCCGCGAGGAGCGCATCATGGCGATTGCGGCACTCGAACGCCTCGGCATCGAGCAGACCGCGCTCCAGATGGCCGGAACGCTGTCGGGCGGCCAGCAGCAGCGCGTGGCGATTGCCCGCGCGCTGATGCAGGAGCCGAAGATGATCCTCGCCGACGAGCCGATCGCCTCGCTCGATCCGCTGAACGCCAAGATCGTGATGGACGCGCTGCGCGACATCAACGAGCGCGAGGGCATCACCGTCATCACCAACCTGCACACGCTCGATACGGCGCGCGGCTATTGCGAGCGCATCATCGGCATGGCGGCGGGCAAGGTCGTCTTCGACGGGTCGCCGCGCGAACTCGACGCCGAGGCCGTGCGCACGATCTACGGCACGGATGGCGACGGCAACGAGATCGACGAATCCATGACGTCCACCGCCATCGGCGCCAAGGCGGCGCGGCAGGACAATGCGAAGAAATCCGCCAGCCCGACGCCGCTGGCATTGGCCGGCATCTGACGCGGCCAGGATCGAACGGCCCGCGTCAAGGGCCGAAGACTTCCCAAAAGCCGGCGGGGCCGGTCAAACAGGAGAACGGATTAATGTTGAAGAAAGCTCTTCTCGGCGCCGTCGCGCTGATCGCGCTCGCCGGCCATGTCCAGGCCGAAGACCTCAAGGAATTCCGCATCGGCATCCTCGGTGGCGAAAACGAAGCCGACCGCCTGCGCAACTTCCAGTGCATGGAAGGCCACCTCAAGGACACGCTCGGCGTCGAGAAGGTCTCCTTCTTCCCGGCCGCCGACTATGACGGCGTCATCCAGGGCCTGCTCGGCGGTACGCTCGACTACGCCGAACTCGGCGCATCGGGCTACGCCAAGATCTATCTGGAAAATGCCGAGGCCGTTGAGCCGATCCTGACGACGGTGCAGACCGACGGTTCGACCGGCTATCATTCGATCATGGTTGCCCGCAAGGACTCGGGCATCACCAAGATCGAAGACCTCAAGGGCAAGAAGCTCGGCTTCGCCGATCCGGACTCCACGTCCGGCTACCTCGTCCCGCTCGTCACCCTGCCGGAAGCGATCGGCGGCCCGGTCAAGGAATTCTTCGGCGAGACCGGCTTCGGCGGCGGCCATGAAAACCTCGTCCTCGAAGTCGTCAAGGGCACGTTCGATGCCGGCACGACCTGGGGTTCGGGCGTCGGCGAGTTCAAGGACGGCTACACGTCCGGCAACCTGCGCAAGATGGTCGACAAGGGCATCCTCGACATGAACGATCTCGTCGAGCTCTGGAAGTCGCCGCTGATCCCGAACGGCCCGATCGTCGTCCGTTCGTCGATGAACGACGACATGAAGACCAAGTTCAAGCAGTTCATGATGGACCTGCCGAAGACCGACGCCGCCTGCTTCTCCGCCATCCAGGGCGGCGACTTCACCGGCTATACCGAAGTCAACGCCGACTTCTACAAGCCGATCATCGATGCCCGCAAGGCAACGATCGGCGGCTGATCGCCAATCCACGGCAGAGCGCCGGCAATCCTCGCCGGCGCTCTGTCCATTTTGACCGACCCCTCTACGGGTGGACCACGAGGCGACAGCGCCATGGCGGCACAGACATCTTCGCAGGCCTTCAGCCCTCGCGGCGCCCTGATCGAACAGCACTGGCAGGAACTCGCCTCACGCCGCCGCACCTACAGCTTTATCGGCTTCGCTATCCTGTTGGTCGCCGTGTCCGGCTCGCTCTGGTTCGCCAACGAAACCAATGCCGGCAAGTTCTTCGACCGCCTGCCGTATTTCTTCGACTTCTTCCACGACCTCATCCCGCGCGACGGCATGGAGGTCTTTCGAGCCCTGTTCGACCTGCCGTCGCCCTATGACGATGGCAGCTTCAAATACAATTATCCGGAAGGGCGGCTCTACATCACCGAGAGCCTCTATGTGCCGGAATATTTCTACAAGATGCTGGAGACGCTGAACATCGCGCTGCTCTCGACGATGATCGGCCTCTGCCTCGGCTTCGTGCTCTGCTTTTTCGCCGCCCGCAACCTGATGCCCAATCCCTGGATCCGTGGCACGGTGCGCCGCCTGATGGAAATCCTGCGCGCCTTTCCGGAGGTCGTGCTCGCCGGCTTCTTCCTCGCCATCCTCTCGCTCGGACCGATCCCGGCCGTCATCGCCGTCTCCATTCATACGGTCGGGGCGCTTGGAAAGATGTTCTTCGAGGTCGTCGAAAATGCCGACATGAAGGCGGAGGAGGGTCTCCGCGCCGCCGGCGGCAACTGGGTGGAGCGTGTCTGGTTCGGCATTGTGCCGCAGGTCATGCCGAACTTCATGAGCTACTTCCTGCTGCGCCTCGAAATCAACGTGCGCGCCTCGACGATCATCGGCGCCGTCGGCGGCGGCGGCATCGGCGAGCTGCTGCGCCTGTCCATCGGTCAGGGCCATGAGGCCAAGACGCTCGCGATCGTGCTCCTGCTTTTCAGCACCATCGTCGCCGTCGACCAGTTCTCCGCCTGGCTCCGCCGCCGTCTCGTCGGCAACCAGGCCTTCCAGCTCGCGCAGTAGGAGATCGTCATGTCCAAGCTGCACATCTCCGAAATGGACGCCATCGCCGCCCGCCACCCGGCGATCTTCGAGCGCTCGCTCTGGTCGCGGTTTCGCACGCCGCTGGTGATCGGCCTGATGCTGCTCTACGCGGTCTACTGCTGGTGGTTCTTCGCGATCGGTGAGGTGCTCCAGCGCGGCAACTGGTCGATCGCCGGCACCTATCTCGCCGACTGGGTCTCCTATGAGGTCCGACCCGAGATCGAGATGGAGGCTGATGGCGCGATGCAGATCAGCTATCCGCGTTTCGATCCGCTCGGCCCCAATCCGAACCCGGACTGGGTGACGGCCGAACGGGCGACGATCACCCGCACCATCGAAACCCCAGCCGCATCGACTGAAAAGAAGGGCCAGGGCTTCAGCTTCATGGCGCCGGGCGCCGCCACCGGCGGCGCGGCAGAAACCGGCGCGCCTGATGAAGCGGGCACGACGACGCAAACCGTCACCGAAGAGGTCGTCACGCGCGCCGAAGTGGTCCTGAACGCCACGGACCGCGTCGTGGTCACGCCCGGCGAGGCGGTCGTCTATCGCGGAGAAGAGGTCCTTCGCGCCCGCATCGCAAATGACGAGGTCACGCCCCTCCAGGATAGCCTGCCCGAATGGGCAACGCAGAAGCGGCCGGGCGAGAAGATCACCGTCACCTTCGGCCTCTCGGGCTGGCTCGAAATCGACACGGACGAAGTGGCCGTGCGCAAGCGCTACTTCGGCTGGGCGAACTTCCTCTTCGATGCGAACTCGCCCTTTTTCGGCAAGTCGACAGGCGAGGTGATCGACCTGATCGTCTCCGGCGAACGCATCGATCCCGATCGCTCCAATCTGGGGCTTGCCTGGAACAACATCCTCTACAACGGCGAATGGCAGCATCTCGACGTCTGGACCAAGCTTCTCCAGACCGTCGTCATGGCCTTCATCGGCACGCTCTTTGCGATGATCGTCGCCTTCCCGCTCGCCTTCATCGCGGCGCGCAACATCACCGGAAACTGGTTCGCCAACCAGTTGACGAAGCGCTTCTTCGATTTCCTGCGCTCGGTCGACATGCTGATCTGGGCGCTGTTCTTCACCCGCGCCTTCG
>CAMPIK010000362.1 GCA_946886325.1 uncultured Shinella sp. | reverse complement strand
TTCCAGGGCGATATGACGCCGACGATGCCCATCGGCTCGCGCCGGATATCGATCGCGATGCCGGGCCGCACGGACTCGGCGTTCTCCCCGAGTTGGCGCAGCACCTCCGCGGCATAATAGGTGAAGAACTGGCCGGCACGGTAGACCTCGCCCTTGCCCTCCGCGATCGGCTTGCCTTCCTCACGCGACAGGAGTTCGCCGAGTTCGCCGGAACGGCGCATCAATTCCTCGCCAATCGTCATCAGGCAGGCCTGGCGCTGTTCGAGGCCGACCTTGCGCCATTCGCGCCCGCCGTCGCGGGCGGCTTCGACGGCCCGGTCGAGATCGGCCGGGCCGGCCTGCGCATAGCGGCCGATCAGGTCGGTCACGTCGGAGGGGCTGCGATTCTCGATCGTGCCATCCCCGTCGCGCCATTCGCCGGCAATGAGGTTCTGGAAGGTCTGGGTCATGAAAAAGCTCCTTGCCGAAACACTTCATCCTTCCGCCGACTTCAATCAATCGGAAATTTCTGTTATCCATTTCAGGATAATTGAAGTGAGGAAGCGATGATCAAGCTGGAAGCCTTGCGTGTCTTCGTCGTCGTGGCCGAGGCCGGCAACATCAAGGATGCGGCCGACAGCATCGGCCGCACGCCGTCGGCCGTCTCGATGACCCTCAAGCAGCTGGAGGACGAACTCGGCGGTCCCCTCTTCCAGACCGACCGCAAGAACAGCCTGACGGCGCTCGGCAGCATCCTGTTCGATACGGCGTATCAGCAGATCAGGAGCTTCGACCGGGGCATCGGCACGGTCAGGGCCTTTGCCAAGAGCCGCATCGGCAGCCTGACGATCGCCTCGGTCCCCTCGGTCGCTGCCCATATCATGCCCGTCCTCCTCCAGCATTTCCTGAAGGATAGGCCGCAGGTGCAGATCGAACTTTTCGATATCGACAGCACGCAGGTGCGCCAGATGGTGGAAGGCGGATCGGCCGATATCGGCTTCAGCGGCCAGCCGCGCGCCGCGGGCTCGGTGGAATTCACGCCGCTCTTCCGCGACCGCTACCGGCTGCTGTGCGCAAGCGATTCCGCGCTTGCGGGACTGGCACGCCCGGTCGATTGGAGCGACCTCGGCGGCGAGAACCTCATCCTCAACGGCTCGTCCGAACAGATCCGCGCCGACGGCTATGTCGATCTGGCGTCACGCTCGCTGATGACCGTGCACAACACGACCTCGCTCTTCGCCCTGGTCAAGGCCCGCATCGGCGTCACGATCCTGCCCGCGCTCACCGCCGTCAGCCCGCCCGAGGGCATTGCCGTTCTCGATCTGGCAGACGACCGCAGCCGCCGCGTCGTCGGCATCCTCGAGCGGCGCGAAACCCAGGGCAATCCCGTCGCCCGGATGTTCAAGGAAACGGCCGTCGAACTGATACCGACGCTTTTCCACGACATCGGCTTCTGACGGGTGGCCATGCACTTATCCGCCCTTCAAGGATGGCCGAGGTATGGGGCCTGTTGTCGCGCCTAGGCGCGGGCAAGCCTGCTTTCAGCAGAAAACGTCTACCGCCGCCGTATCAGCTGGAACTAAATCGAGGCGCGCTGGTTCCAGCGAAGCGCAAGGGGGTGGTCCTGATTGTGCAAGAGATGCTGGCCCGTCGCGATCGGTCACGTCGGCTTGTCCGAGGATGGACAGGCGGCGTTGCTGAACGAACGACGACCGGACATGTTGAAGTTCAACAATGACACGTTGGCGCGAACTCAAGGGATGCCGATGAGCTACTCGTTCTCCGAACTCGATTTCATGAAACCCGAACTTGGCGCCGAGTTTACCGGTGAGGGCACGCATTTCGCCGTGTTCTCCGCCCATGCGGAACAGGTGGAACTCTGCCTGTTTTCCGAAGATGGAAAGGAGGAACACGCGCGCCTTCCGCTTCCGAAAAGGGAGGGCGATATCTGGTCGGGCTATATCGCCGGGCTGAAGCCGGGCACCGTTTACGGTTATCGCGCGCAGGGACCCTATGATCCCGCAAACGGCCACCGTTTCAATCCCAACAAGCTGCTTCTCGACCCCTATGCCAAACAGGTCGTCGGCGAGCTGTCCTGGGACGATGCGCTCTATGGCTATAAAGTCGGCGAGGACGACCTGTCCTTCGATGAGCGTGACAGCGCGCCGTTCATGGTCAAGGGCGTGGTGCAGGACCCCGACTTCGACTGGGCCGGCGATTCGGCGATCCGACGCCCATGGACGGAGACCGTCATTTACGAGGCCCACGTCCGCGGCATGACGATGGTGCATCCGGATGTACCGGAGGAACTGCGCGGCACGTTCCTTGGCATGGCGAGCGATCCCATTGTCGAGCACCTGACGAAGCTTGGCGTCTCCGCGATCGAACTGCTTCCGATACAGTACTTTCCCGATGACCGGTATCTGGTCGAAAAGGGGCTTCGGAACTATTGGGGCTACCAGACCCTCGGCTTCTTCGCGCCGCAGCCGCGTTTCCTGTCCGGCCGACACATCACCGAGTTCAAGACCATGGTGAAGCGGTTCCATGCAGCCGGCATCGAGGTCATCATGGACGTGGTCTACAATCACACAGCGGAGGGGTCCGAACGCGGGCCGACACTGAGCTTCCGGGGGCTCGACAATCTCAGCTACTATCGCCTGTCCCCGGACAATCCGCGCCACAACTACGATACGACAGGGACGGGAAATACGCTCAACGCGGCCCATCCGATGGTCCTTCGCATGGTGCTGGACAGCTTGCGCTATTGGGTCGGCGTCATGCATGTCGATGGATTCCGCTTTGACCTTGCCTCGACACTGGGGCGCACGCGCCATGTCGAGTTCGATCGCGATGGCAGCTTCTTTGATGCCATCCGGCAGGATCCGGTGCTTTCGGGGGTCAAGCTGATCGCTGAACCCTGGGATGTCGGCGACGGCGGCTATCAGGTCGGCGGGTTTCCCCATCCGTTTCGCGAGTGGAATGACAAGTACCGCGACGATATCAGGCGTTTCTGGAAAGGCGACGGCGGACTTGTTCCGAAGCTCGCCGAGCGGCTGACGGGTTCGGCCCGCCAGTTCAATCATTCAAACCGCGCCGCGACCTCCTCGGTCAACTTCCTCAGCGCCCATGACGGGTTCACGCTCATGGACACGGTTTCGTACGGCAGCAAGCACAACGAGGCCAACGGCGAGGAAAACCGGGACGGGCACAGCGACAACCATTCGGACAATATGGGCGCGGAAGGTGTCTCAGAGGATGACGGTATCATCACAGCGCGCGACCGCCGCCGCCGCAACATGATTGCAACGCTTCTCCTGAGCCAGGGCGTGCCGATGATCCTTGGCGGTGACGAGCTCGGGAACAGTCAGCAGGGCAACAACAACGCCTATTGCCAGGACAATGAAATCGGCTGGACGGACTGGACGGCAGTCGATGATCCGTTCTTCGCCTTTTGCTGCCAGGCGATGGAGTTCCGCAAGGTGCATGCCGCGCTTCGGCAAGAGCGTTTCCTGAGCGGCGAGGGGAACGGAGACGGCATCGTCGAAGTCGCCTGGTATCGCCCTGACGGATCGCTGATGGACGACGCGGCCTGGCAGGATGGCGACCTTCGTGCACTCGGCCTGTTTCTCAGCAAAAACGAGGCGGACGGCCCGCCGGATCAACTGTTCATGGTCTTCAACGCAGGAGGCGAGCTGCAATTTCACCTGCCGGAGGTCAACGGTATCAAGGGCTGGCGGCGGGTGCTTGATACGAGTGCGGGCGACGACGTTTTCGCAATAGTTGACGGTGAAGATCCTGCCGTCGTGCCGGCCGCCAGCGTGGTTGTTTTCGAGCC
>CAMPIK010000361.1 GCA_946886325.1 uncultured Shinella sp. | reverse complement strand
ACGGGCACGCTGGGGCACCGGACCGGGTTCGCCATCCCATCCCGTACCGGGACCCTGGGAGGGCGGGTCCTTCGGTACCGGTTTCAGCAAGCATGCGCCGCCCGCCCGGACTTTCTCATCCGCACCCGCTCCGCATGCCGTCAAGAATGTCCGGTTGATGCCGCCGGCGCCATGCCGGTCAAACGCTTTCAGCCTGCCTTCTTGCCGTCAATTTTGGTTAAAGGATGACGTGCACTGCACCATACTCTAACGGGTTGAGTAAGACATCATTATGGTTAAGGGAATGTTACCGCGGGATGTCAGGCGGCGGGCTGCGATGCCAGAAAGCGGCCCGCAAGCCCTTCCGGCAGCCGGCGCGGACGCCCGCGGCCGTTGATGACGGCAATGATCACGCGCGCCTGGATCAGCAGTTGTTCGCCCCGCCTGATCTCCTGCAGAAGGATCATCTTGGCGCCGCCCGCCTTTTCCGTCGCCGTTTCGATCGTCAGGATATCATCCATCCTCGCCGGCGCCTTGAAGTCGATCTCCATGCGATGGACGACGAAGGCGAGCCCCTCCGTATCGCCCTCGATCGCCAGCGCGCCCTGCTCCACGCCGAGGAGCCGCAGATAGTCGGTGCGGCCCCGTTCGAGAAAATGCAGGTAGCGGGCGTGGTAGACGACGCCGGAGAAGTCGGTGTCCTCGTAATAGACCCTCTGTACCAGCCGGTGGCCCGCCTCGGTCAGATGGCCCGCAAGCGCATGCGGCAGGTCGCTCATCGATTTCCCTTCGTCTCGTGCGATCGAAATTTTGTCGGTTTCTCCGGTTCCTGATAGGGCAGGACGACAGAATTGCAAGGACTTGCACAACTGTCACAATTGGCCAGTATCACCGGCGCGGTCCCCAACCCACGAGGAGATTCTCCATGGCGGCGATGAAGATTGCGGTTCTCGGCGGTGACGGTTTTGTCGGCTGGCCGACATCCCTCCACCTCTCCAACGCCGGACACGAAGTCCACATCCTCGACAATCTCTCCCGCCGCTGGATCGACACCGAACTCGGCGTCCAGTCGCTGACGCCGATGGATTCGATCCAGGAGCGCACCCGCATCTGGCATGCCGAAACCGGCCGCCGCATCCATTTTCACCTGATCGACCTGTCGCGCGACTACGAGCTCCTGAAGAACTGGCTGCGCGACGAGAGGCCGGACGCGATCGTGCATTTCGCCGAACAGCGCGCCGCGCCCTATTCGATGAAGAGTGACCGGCACAAGAACTACACCGTCAACAACAACGTCAACGCCTCGCACAATTTGCTCAACGCGCTTGTCGAGATCGGCCTCGACGCGCATCTCGTGCATCTCGGCACGATGGGCGTCTACGGCTATTCGACCGTCGGCGCGGCGATCCCCGAGGGCTACCTGCCGGTCGGCATCGAGACGATGGACGGCCGCACGGCGAGCCAGGAAATCCTCTATCCGGCCAATCCGGGCTCGATCTACCACATGACGAAGTGCCTCGATCAGTTGCTCTTCCAGTTCTATGCGAAGAACGACGGGCTTCGGATCACCGACCTGCACCAGGGCATCGTCTGGGGCACCCATACGGAACAGACGCGCCTGCATCCGCAGCTCATCAACCGTTTCGACTATGACGGCGACTATGGCACGGTGCTGAACCGCTTCCTCATCCAGGCCGCGATCGGCTATCCGCTGACGGTACACGGCACCGGCGGCCAGACCCGCGCCTTCATCCATATCCAGGACTCGGTGCGCTGCATCGAACTGGCGCTCGGCAAGCCGCCGGCAAAGGGCTCGCGCGTCGAGATCTTCAACCAGATGACCGAGACGCACCGGGTGCGCGATCTCGCCCAGTTGATCGCCGGCCTCACCGGCGCCGAGATCGCCTGGCTTCCCAATCCGCGCAAGGAAGCCCCCGAGAACGATCTCGTCGTCGAAAACAGCAAGTTCCGCACGCTCGGTCTCGATCCGATCACGCTCGAAAACGGTCTGTTGTCCGAAATCGTCGATGTCGCGAAAAAGTTCGCCTATCGCGTCGACCGCTCGCGCGTTCCCGCCGTCTCCGCCTGGACCCGCGACATCGCCGCGACGCTCAACCATGATCCGGAAGGCCGGAGACTGAAATCGGTGTCATGACCGCAGCCGCCGATCCGGATTTCGGGCTTCGCCGCACCGGAACGGCGAAAGCCCGCACCGCCTTCGTGACGCTCGTCACCAATGACGACTACGCCATGGGGGCCGTCGCCCTGCTGCGCTCGCTCGCCCGCACCGGGACGAGGGCCGATCTTGTCGTTCTGCACACGGCCGCCCTCGCAAGCACGGGCCGGATGGCGCTTGCGGCCATGGGCGCGCGCCTCGTCGAGGCCGATCACCTGCCGCTTTCGGACGATTTCAACGCCCGCCACGCGCGCAAGGCGCTGCATGGTGCGGCACCCTTCGCCAAGGGCCGCAAGCCGGAGTTCCACACGCCGCTCGACAACTTCATCAAGCTGCGCCTCTGGCAGCTGATCGAATACGAGACCTGCGTCTTCCTCGATGCCGATGCGATCGTGCTGCGCAGCATCGACAAACTGTTCGGCTACCCGGAGTTTTCGGCCGCGCCCAATGTCTATGAGACGCTCGCCGACTTCCATCGCCTGAACTCCGGCGTCTTCGTCGCCCGGCCATCGCTTGCGACCTTCGAAGCGATGCTCGGCCGGCTCGATACGCCGGAGGCCTTCTGGAGGCGCACCGACCAGACCTTTCTGGAAACCTTCTTCCCGGACTGGCACGGCCTGCCGGTCTTTGCCAATATGCTGCAATATGTCTGGTTCACCATGCCGGAACTCTGGGACTGGAAAAGCATCCTCGTGCTGCATTACCAATATGAAAAGCCCTGGGAGAAAGACCATCCGAAAGCCGAAAAGCTGATGCCGCTGATCGAACTCTGGCACGCCTTCCACGACGGAAAACGAATTCCCGATATCGCGTCTCTGCCGGGGCCGACGCACGGATGACGCGCGTGCTCGTCTCCGGCGGAACCGGCTTCGTCGGCCGCTTCATCGTGGAGCATCTGCTGGAGCGCGGCTACAAGGTGACCGTCGGCGGGAGGGCCGTCGCCCCACCCGGCTTTTTCTCCCGCCCCGTCGATTTCACCCCGCTGAGGCTCGATCCTGATATCGACCAGATCGCCGCCTTCGAGAACATCTACTATTTCGTCCATGCCGCCTTCGAGCATGTGCCCGGCCGCTATCGCGGCGGCGAGGGTGACGACCCGGCCGGTTTCCGGCGTGCCAATCTCGACGGCTCCGTCCGGCTCTTCGAGGCGGCGCGCGATGCCGGCGTGCGCAGGGCGATCTTCCTGTCGAGTCGCGCGGTCTACGGCACGCCACCGGCCGGAACCACCCTGACGGAGGACATGCTGCCGCGCCCCGACACGCTCTATGGCCAGGTCAAGCTGGACACCGAGCGAAGCCTGCAGGCGCTCTGCGGCCACAGCTTCGTCACCGCAAGCCTGCGCGCGACCGGCGTCTACGGTCCGGCGGGTGCCGGCGGGCAGCACAAATGGCAGCCGCTGTTCGAGGATTATCTCGCCGGCAAACCGGTTGCGCCGCGCGTCGCGACGGAAGTGCACGGAGCCGATGTCGCCCGCGCCGTCTCGCTCCTTCTGGAAAGCGATCCCATTCGCATCAATGGCGAGGTCTTCAACCTCTCCGACCTCATCCTCGACCGGCAGGATATTCTGGAACCGCTGAAGTCCCGCTCCGGCTCGCCTTTTGCTGAGACCCTTTACCGCTTACGCCCCGCGATGTTACCCAAGTCATCGGCGTTGAGTGTGTGTATATCACTGA
>CAMPIK010000360.1 GCA_946886325.1 uncultured Shinella sp. | reverse complement strand
CCGTTGGCGCATTGACGGCCGGCACGTTGGCGACGAGCACGCCGGCCCGCGTCGCCGCGTCGATCGGGATCATGTCGAGCCCGGCGCCGTGGCGGATCGCGGCGCGCAGGTTTGACGCGTCGTCGAAGAAGGCCGGCGGGATTGGCGCGCGCACGATCAGGATTTCAGCCCCGCGCCCCTCGCCAAGCAGCGTTTCGGGATCGGGACTGGACGCGATGCGCAGCTCGCCGGCGGCCTTCAGCATGGCCTCGGCCTCCGGATGCAGGGCATGCGTCGAAAAGATGAAGCTCATCGGCCCTCCCCGCCGGTTCGCCTATTCGGCTGCCGTCGCCGGTCCGCCGATCAGGCCCTTCCAGTAGCTCTCGGCCCCTTGCAGATGCGCGTTCATCAGCGCCTGGGCGAGATTGCCGTCGCGGGCGAGCAGCGCCTCGTAGATGCGGATATGCTCCTCATGCGAGCGCCGGCTGCGCGCGACATCGCCGAAATAGATCGGCAGCCGCTGTTCGCCCATCGTGTAGTAGACGCTGCAGACCCGGTGGAAGACGCTGTTCTTCGTCGCCCGCACGATCTCCAGATGGAAATCCCGGTCCTCGCGCGCCAGCCCCTCGCCGTTCGAAATCTTCGCCTCGGAAATGGCGAGAATCTCCCGCAACCGCTCGTAGTTTTCCTCGGTCGCGCGCAGGCAGGCGAGTTCCGCCGCCTTGATCTCGTGGATCTTGCGCAGCTCCACCGTCTCGTAGATCAGGATCGGATCGAGCGGCACGCCGGCGCGCGCGAAAAGCGCCATCGCCTCCACGCTCGCTTCCGTCTTCGTCAGGTAGATGCCGGATTTTGCCCGGCGCTCGACGATACGCATCGCCTCGAGGATCGCCAGCGCCTCGCGGATCTGGCCGCGGCTGACGGTGAAATGTTCGGCGAGCTCCCGTTCCGAAGGCGTGCGACCGTTGTCGCTCGAATGCGAGAAGAGATAGGCCGCCAGGTCGGAGAGCAGGGAGTTTTCTTTCATCGTCACATTCTTCGCGCGTGAGCCTCCAGAACCCGCTCGTTGATCGTGAAACCGAGGCCGGGTTTTTCAGGAATCGCTATCATACCGTCCGAAACGGACACTGTCTCCTCGACGAGGTCATGGATCATCGGGTTCGCGCCGAGCGAATATTCGATGACGAAACTGGATGGTGCGGCCGCGCAGAGATGCAGGCCGGAGAAGAAACAGGGCGCACCCGCCCACAGATGCGGCGCGAAACGCAGGTTGAAGGCACTGGCGAGCGCCGCAATGCGCATCGCCTCGGTGATCCCGCCGCAAAAGGCCGGATCGGGCTGGAATATATCCACCGCGCGCTGCATGGCAAGGTCGCGAAAGGCAAAGCGCGTCGCCTCGCTTTCGCCGGCCGCGATCGGCACGTTGCCGGCGGCCCGCACCTCCGCCATACCCGGCTTGTCGTCGGCGATGACGGGTTCCTCGAACCAGGCGAGATCGCAATCGGCGACGAGCTGGATGAAGCGCTTCGCATCGGCCACCGTATAGGTCCCATGCGCATCGACCATCAGGTCGACACCGGAGCCGAGCGCCTTGCGCGCCGCCCTGACGCGTTCTGCGGAGACCGGTGGCGCGCCGTCCATGGCGCCGACCCGCATCTTCACCGACCGGAAGCCGCCGGCCGCGATATAGCTTTGAAGCTGGTCGCCGATCTTCTCGGCATTCTCCCAGCCGCCCGAGGCATAGGCCGGCAACCGGTCCGCCTTGCGGCCGCCGAGCAGCCGCCAGACCGGCACGCCGAGCGACTTGCCGAGAATGTCCCAGAGCGCGATGTCGACGGCGCTGATCGCGGCGACCGACAGGCCGCGCCGCGACAGTTCCGGCATGGCATGGCCGGACGCGGCCGCCGTTTCGTGGCGCACACCGTTGTAGAGCATCTCCCAGATCGCCGAGATATCCGCCGGATCGCGGCCGATCAGCTTCGGCCCCACCTCGTGGTTCAGCATGTGCACCAGCGTGCCGTAGGTGCCGGCGCTGCCGGCGGCATTCTTGCCCTCGCCCCAGCCGACGATGCCGTCATCCGTCTCGATGCGCAGGATCGCGGCGTCGAAGGTGGTCAGCCGTCCGAAGTCGCTGCGGTGCTGGCGGCTCGCCTCGATGGGGATGCTGACCCACCAGGCCTCTACTGTCTTGATGCGCATTTAGGATCCCCCGCCCTACGGCCGACCGGCCGCAGGGTGATGCTGTTCGACCGGCCTCACTTGATCAGCGGCAGGATGGTTTCGGCGGTGATGCGCATCTGGTCGTCGTAGAATTTCTCCGTCAGCAGGCTCGATCCGTGGTCCTGGATGAACTTCAGCTGCTCCGGCGGAATATCGACCGGGTTGCGCTCGACCATGTCAGGATATTTGGCGGCCGGCGTGCGGTCGACGGGCGCCACGAACTCGTTGGTAACGGCGCCGTCGTAGCCGATCTCCTTCAGCGTGCCGATGATCTTCGGCCAGTCGAGCTGGCCGAGGCCGGCGGCGAAGCGGTTGTTGTCGGCGACGTGGAAATCGAACAGCCGCTTTCCGGCAAGCCGGATCGCGTCATACATGTCCTCTTCCTCGATATTGAGGTGGAAGGCATCGAGGCAGACGCCGCATTCCGGGCTGACGGCGTCGGCCAGCGCCAGCGCCTGGGCCGCGCGGTTGAAGAAATAGGTCTCGAAACGGTTGAGCGGCTCGACGGCGATGCGCACACCCTTCTTCTGGGCATGGGCGAAGCACTCCTTGGTGGCGTCAACCACCCATGTCCACTCTTCTTCCTCGGTGCCGTCAGGCACCACCTTGCCGACGGTCGCCGGCACCAGCGTGATGATCTCGCCTTCCAGTTCGCTCACCATGGTGATGACGCTCTTGACGTAGTCGACCGACTTCGCCCGCTGGCCCTCGTCCTTCGCCGCGAGATTGCGCTCGCCGAGCGTCAGCGTCACCGCACCCCAGCAGCGGATGCCGTGCTCCTTCAAGAGCGCGCGCGTCTCCTTGACGTCGTATTGCGTCGGCTCGCCGGATATTTCGATGCTCTCGTAGCCGTATTTCTTGATGCGCTTCAGCGTGACGGCGAGCGGCTCTGCCCGCATCCAGTTGTGCGTCGAAAGATGCATGAACGTCCTCCCAGACTGTTGCGGCGCCTGCACATGCGCGAACGGCGTGCAGGGCCTCCTCCTTGTCGCCGCCCCGACCGCCAAAGGGCAATCTGGTTTGGCCAATTCTTGTTGATTGAAGCTCTAGCGCAATTCTCGACGCCTCGCAAGACGCATGGCCATATCCGTATTTATCTTCATTTTCCGTCATTTATCCGAGAGTATGAGTTTCTCATCGCCTGCCCTGCCCAGCCCACGAAAGCCGCACTGGCTTGACCAGATGCGCAGATTTGGTATGACCAGATTGCGGCAATCGTGGAGGAGACGGTTTCCCGCATCAAGGCCCGACAGAGGCCGCAGGGAGGACGGGATGAAGATCGGCATGTGCATGTTTCTCTGGACGACCAGCGTCGGCCGGAAGCACGAAAAGCTGTTGCGCGACATCAGGCAAACCGGCTTCGACGGCGTCGAGATCCCGATCTTCGAGGGCACGCCCGACGACTATCGCCGGCTCGGCGACCTGCTCGACCGGATCGGCCTGGAGCGCACCGCCGTCTCCGCCATGGGCGACCCGGCGATGAACCTGATCTCGCCGGATCAGGCCACCCGCAGGCGCGGCATCGACTACATGAAATGGGCGATCGACTGTGCCGAGGCGCTGGGCGCCGATACGCTGAGCGGCCCGCTGCATTCGACGCTCGGGCAATTTTCCGGCAACGGCCCGACCGCTGCGGAACTGAAACGC
>CAMPIK010000359.1 GCA_946886325.1 uncultured Shinella sp. | reverse complement strand
CGTCTCGCTGACATAGGCGCCGGCGCCGACCCGCGAATAGATCAGCTCCTCGGCCATCAGTTGCTCGTAGACGGTCACCGCCGTCGTGCGCGAAACGCCCTGATCCTTCGCCAGCGTGCGGCTGGAGGGAAGGCGTTCGCCGGGCGCCAACTTGCCCGCCAGGATCAGGTCACGCAGGCCGCTCGCCAGTTGCGCGGTGAGCGATGCCGGGTCGTCCCGGTCGATGGTGATCGGCGGGATGAGCGCGCCGCCGGCATATTTGACCATTCCTGTCCGTCCGCTGAGCCATGATCGCAATGAATGGCATGAGAACTATTCCAAAATGGACCTTAGTCAAAGGCCAGTTTCGGATCACAGTGGGTCCACCATCTTTTACGATACGGGAATTGCGGCAATGAAACTGGAGTCGATCGAGACCTTTTCGACGCGCTATGTCGGCTTCGTCCGCGTCACCGACGAAACCGGCGCAACAGGCTGGGGGCAATTGTCGACCTACAATTCCGACATTTCGGCGCTGGTCCTGCACCGCCAGGTCGCGCCCTGGACGCTCGGCGTCGAGATCACCGACCTGGACGACCATCTCGACATCATCACCGAGCGCGAGCACAAGTTCCCCGGCTCCTACCTGCGCCGCGCGATCGGCGGTCTCGACACCGCCATCTGGGACCTGCGCGGCAAGAAGGCCGGCAAGCCGGTCGTCGAACTGCTCGGCGGAACGCCCGGCCCCTTGCGTGCCTATGCGTCCTCGATGAAGCGGGACATCACGCCCAAGGACGAGGTGGAGCGCTTCCGGCGCCTGCGCCAGGAGCACGGGTTCGATGCCTTCAAGTTTCGCGTCGGCGCGGAAGTCGGCCGCAATGCCGACGAGTGGCCGGGCCGCACCGAGGAGATCATACCTGCGGTCGCGCATGCGCTCGGTGCCGAGTGCGCGCTCTTGGCGGATGCCAATTCCTGCTATTCGCCGGACAAGGCCATCGCGGTCGGGCGGATGATGGAAGACCACGGCATGGTGCACTACGAGGAGCCCTGCCCCTATTGGGAACTGGAACAGACCAAACAAGTGGCGGATGCGCTCGATATCGCGGTGACGGGTGGCGAGCAGGATTGCGACCTGACGATCTGGCGCCGCATGATCGAGATGCGGGCGGTCGATATCGTCCAGCCGGATGTTCTCTATCTCGGCGGCATCAGCCGCACCCTGCGGGTGGCGCGCATGGCGGCGGAAGCCGGCCTGCCGGTCACGCCGCACTGCGCCAACCTCTCGCTCGTGACGCTCTTCACCATGCACCTGCTTCGCGCGATCGGGAATGCCGGCGACTATCTGGAATTCTCGATCGAGGGCGCGGACTATTATCCCTGGCAATACGGCCTCTTCCGCAACGACCCCTACCGGATCGTGGACGGCAAGGCTACGGTTACCGACGAACCGGGCTGGGGCATGGAGATCGAGCCGGAATGGCTGGCGAAATCCACCTATCAGATCAGTGAGCGCAATTGACATGACAGCCGAAGCCGACCGCCTCGCCGCCACCTATTTCGAAACGGGCACCCTTCCGGACCTGCCGAACGGCCACTTCATCGATGGGCGCTGGACGCCGCCCGCCCATGGCCAGACGATGGAGACCTTCGACCCCGGCAGCGGCCGCGCCTATCACGCCTTTGCCGCCGGGGATGCCGACGATGTCGCCATGGCGGTCGAGGCCGCCACACGCGCCGGCCGGGACTGGGGGAAGACCCGCCCGGCGGCCCGCGGCGCCATTCTCGCCCGCGCGGCCATGCTGCTGCGGCAGGAGGCGCCGCGCTTTGCCGTCGTCGAAAGCCTCGACAGCGGCAAGCCGCTTCAGGAGGCGGAAGGCGACGTTGCCGGCGCCGCGCGCGCCTTCGAATATTACGCCGCCGCCGCCAATACGCTGCAGGGCGACAGCTTTCCGCTGGGGCATGACTATCTCGGCTATTCCATGCTCGAGCCGGCCGGCCTGACCGCCCACATCATCCCGTGGAACTATCCGCTGTCGACGGCGGCGCGCGGTATCGCGCCGGCTCTTGCGGCCGGCTGCACGGTGGTCGCCAAGCCCGCCGAACAGACGCCGATGACCGCGCTCATGCTGGCCGAGCTTCTCCATCGCGCGGGCCTGCCGGCCGGCGTCTGCAACGTCGTGACCGGCACCGGCAAGGAGGCCGGCGCACCGCTCGTTCGCCACCCGGCCGTCCGGCACGTCTCCTTCACCGGCTCGGTCCAGACCGGCATCAACGTCATGCAGGCGGCCGCACCGAACGTCACGCGGGTCCTGCTGGAACTCGGCGGCAAGTCCCCCGTCGTGGTGCTGGCTGATGCCGATCTCGACGCCGCCGTCGAAGGCATTCTCGGCGCGATCTTCGAGAATGCCGGACAGATCTGCTCCGCCGGCTCGCGCCTCGTCGCCGACCGGAAGATCCACGACGAGCTCCTGGATCGTCTCGTCCGCAGTGCGCGCGGCCTGAAGATCGGACACGGCCTCAAGCGGGCGCAATTCGGCCCGCTCAATTCCGCCGAGCATCTCGCGCGCGTCACCGCGCATGTCGAAGGCGCCAAGGCGCGCGGCCTGCCGATCGCGACCGGCGGCAAGGGTGCCGGCGATCCCGAGAGCGGCGAAGGCTGGTTCTTCGAACCGACGATCATCGACGCCGCCCCCGCCGACGACCCGGTCGTTCTGCAGGAAATCTTCGGACCCGTCCTCGTCGTCCAGCCCTTCGACACCGAGGAGGAGGCGCTGGCCCTCGCCAACGGAACGGACTACGGGCTCGTCGCCGGCATCTATACGCGCGACTTCTCCGCAGCCCATCGCCTCGCGCGCGATATCGACGCGGGCCAAGTGTTCATCAACGAGTATTTTGCCGGTGGTATCGAGGTGCCATTCGGAGGGAACAGGATGTCGGGATTCGGCAGGGAGAAGGGTTTGGCCGCACTGGAGGCCTATTCCCGCGTGAAGAGCGTCGCCGCCCGGATTGGAAACTAACCCCATGGAGACGATCTTCACCGCCGATGCGAAGATGACGCCCTACTGGTGGGAACAGTCTCCGCCCGAACCTGCGACCGAGGCGGCCCTGCCTGCCAAGGTCGATGCGCTGGTGGTCGGCTCCGGCTATACCGGCCTGCATGCGGCGATCGAGCTTGCCCGCGGCGGTCGCGACGTGCTCGTCTGCGATGCCGAGCAGATCGGTTTCGGCTGCTCGACCCGCAACGGCGGCCAGGTCAGCACCAGCGTCAAGCCGGATTTCGCCAGCCTTGCGAAGGCCCATGGCGAAGACGTCGCGCGGCGGATTTTCGAGGACGGACGGCAGTCTCTCCAATGGACCGAAGCCTTCATCGGCGCGGAGGGCATCGATTGCGCCTTCAAGGTCGTCGGACGCTACCATGTCGCCCATGACGACAAGTCGTTCCAGGCGCTGGCAGCCTCGATCCGGAACCGGCCAAAGGGCCTGGAAGTACCGGCCTATGTCGTCCCCCGCGCCGAGCAGCGGTCGGAACTCGGCACCGATGTCTATCACGGGGGCGTGGTCATCGAGAACCATGCCTCGCTCGATCCGGGCCGCTATCACGCAGGGCTCGTTCGGATCGCGCGCGCCGCCGGCGTGCGCTTTGCCTCGCAGTGCAAGGTGACCGCCACAACGCGGTCGCCGAGCGGCTTTTCGGTCGAGACGGCGCGCGGCAGCGTCGAGGCGCGAAACGTCGTTCTCGCCACCAACGGTTATTCCGGACCGCTTTCGCGCTGGCACCGACGCCGCGTCATCCCGATCGGCAGCTATATCATCGCGACGGAAGAACTGCCCGAGGCGCTCGTCGACGAACTGATCCCGAAGAACCGGGTGGTCTCCGATACAAGGCGCGTTCTCTAC
>CAMPIK010000358.1 GCA_946886325.1 uncultured Shinella sp. | reverse complement strand
GCGCCCGACGAGCGCATCGTGTCGATCCGGATGTCCTCCGGGCGGACCTCGATATCGATGTCCTCGGCCTCCGGCAGAACCGCCACCGTTGCCGCCGAGGTATGGATTCGCCCACCCGCTTCTGTTTCCGGCACGCGCTGCACCCGGTGCACGCCCGATTCGAACTTCAGCTTGGCGAACACTCCCCGCCCGGAAATCGTCGCGATGATTTCCTTGTAGCCGCCGGCCTCGCCTTCGCTTGCCGACAGGACCTCCACCTTCCAGCCGTTCGCCGCCGCATAGCGCTCGTACATCCGGAAGAGATCGCCGGCAAAGAGTGCGGCTTCCGATCCGCCGGTGCCGGCCCGGATTTCGAGGATCGCGCTCTTCTCGTCCGCCGCGTCCTTCGGCAAAAGCAGGATCTGCATGTCGCCCTCGAGGCCCTCGAGGCGAGCCTTCAGGTCCGGCAGCTCCATCTCCGCCAGTTCCCGCATCTCGCGGTCCGTCGAGCGATCGGCCAGCAGCGTCTCGAGATCGCGGATTTCGGCCTCTGTCTTCTGGAATTCGCGGACCTTGGTCACGACCGGCTGGAGCTCGGAATATTCGGATGCGAGCCGCACATAGGTCTCGGAGTCCGGGCCGGCCGACATGCGGGCCTCGATCTCGCCGAACCGGCGTTCGAGTTCGCGCATTTTTTCGACGGGAAGCTTCGCCACCGCAGGACTCCGGAATGAAAGGCTAGAGGGTTATGCCGTTTTCGGCAGCAAAGTCCACGAGCAGTTGCCGGATCGGCGTCCGGGACTTCGTGTCGTCAAGCGCCGGCCCGAGCACCGAGTCGAGCTTGTCGATGTCGAGGGAGAGCAGCATCGACTTGACCGGACCGATCGAGGTCGGCGACATCGAGACGGAGCGGAAGCCGATGCCGAGCAGCGCCATGGCGGAGATCGGCTTGCTCGCCATCTCGCCGCAAAGCGTCACCGGCGTCTCGTTGCGAACGCCGGCGCGCACGATATCGCGCAGGATGCGCAGGAAGGGCCTGCCGAGCACGTCGAACCGGTCGGACACCCGCGAATTGCCGCGATCGACCGCCATCGAGAACTGGAACAGATCGTTGGAGCCGACGGAGACGAAATCGACCTCGGCCATCAGCTCGTCGAGCTGCCAGAGCAGCGCCGGCACTTCGAGCATGGCGCCGAACTGCAATTTCTTCGGCAGCGGTTCGCCGATCTTCGACTGGCGCTGGATTTCCTTTTGCAGGAGTTCGCGCACCTCGCGCAGTTCCGCCACCTCCGTCACCATCGGCAACATCAGCCGCAGGTCAGCGCCGGCCGTCGCGCGCAGCATGGCGCGGAGCTGGGTGCGCAGGAGGCCCGGGCGATCGAGCGACAGGCGGATCGCGCGCCAGCCGAGCGCCGGGTTCTCTTCTTCCGCCGCCCGGAAATAGGGCACGACCTTGTCGCCGCCGATATCCAGCGTGCGGAAGGTGACGGGCCGTCCGGCCGCCTGCTTCAGCACCGTGCGGTAGAAGGCTTCCTGCTCTTCCGCCTTCGGCATCGTCGAGGCGATCATGAACTGCAGCTCGGTGCGGAACAGGCCGATGCCGGATGCGCCGGATTCCACCAGATGCGGCAGGTCGACGATGAGACCGGCATTCATCTGGAGATTGATCGCCTTGCCGTCCTTCGTCACCGGCTCGACGGCGCGCAGAGCGCGGTACTGCTCCTGCCGGCGCGCGCGCAGGCGAACCTTTTCCTCGTAGGACCGCTGGAGATCGAGCACCGGGCGCAGATGCACCATGGCATCGTCGCCATCGACGATGATCGAGTCGTTGTTTTCGGCAAGCGCCACGGCGCCCGCCGCCTGCCCGACCACGGGAATGCCCATGGCCCGCGCGACGATAACCACATGGCTGGTGACGGCACCGTCTTCAAGCACCAGGCCGCGCACGTTCTCGCGCGGATAGTCCAGCAGTTCGGCCGCCCCCATCGCACGGGCAACGACGATCGCATCGGTCGGAAAGCTGCCGGCCGAATGCTTGGCGCCGTAACCCGTCAACTGGCGCAGCAGCCGGTTGGCGAGATCGTCGAAATCGTGCATGCGCTCGCGCAGGTAGGGATCCGTCAGGCGGATCATGCGCGCCTTGGTTTCGCTCTGCACGCGCTCGACCGCCGCTTCCGCCGTCAGGCCGTTGCGGATCGCCTCTTCGAGCTTGCGCACCCAGCCGCGGTCATGCGCGAACATGCGGTAGGTTTCGAGCACCTCGCGGTGTTCGCCTTCCATCGGCACGTCGCGGCGCGACAGCATGTCGTCGATCGAGATGCGAAGGCCGCCGAGCGCTTCGGCAAGCCGGCCGAGCTCATGCTCGGAATCCTCGGCAAGAAGGTTCGTGACAACGATGCGCGGCTCGTGCAGCACGACATAGCCGAGCCCGATCCCCTCGCCGAAGCTTGCGCCGTCGATCGAGACCGGGCGCGACAGATCGAGTTCGAGGCCCGGCTTGGTGATCTTCTTCAACTCGCCGGTCGCGACCATTTCCGCGATAACCATCGCCGTCGTTTCGAGCGCCTCCACCTCGTCCTCGCGGTAGGTGCGGCTCGCCTTGTTCTGCACGACGAGTACGCCGAGCGCTCGCCCCGTGCGCAAGATAGGAACGCCGAGGAAGGAGTGGTAGATCTCCTCGCCCGTTTCCGGAAGGTAGGTGAAGGCGGGATGCGACTGGGCGTCGGAGAGGTTCAGCGACCGGGCGGAGGCGGCGATGGTGCCGACGAGGCCCTGCCCCATCTTGAGCTGCGCCAGGTGCACGGCGTCGGGATTGAGGCCTTCGGTCGCGTAGAGTTCGAGAACGCCGTCCGATCGCAGCACATAGACCGAGCACACCTCGGCCACCATGTTCTGCGCGATCTGGCGCACGATCTGGTCGAGGCGCTCCTGCGGCTCAAGCGGCTCCGCCATCAATTCGCGCAGCCGCTTCAAAAGGACGCGCGGACCCGCGGAGAGGTCTCTCATCGCGCAGTATCTCCCGAGTATGAACTGGTCCCCACCGGCGCGCGCCGCGCCGGTGCCGAAGGTCAGGCGGCGGTGCGTCCGATGGCTTACTTCTTATCGAGACCGTAGACGGAATGCAAAGTCCGAACAGCGAGTTCCGCGTAGACTCCGTCAATCAGGATGGAAATCTTGATTTCCGACGTCGTGATTGCCTTGATGTTGATGCCCTTTTCGGCAAGTGCCTTAAAAGCGGACGCGGCGACGCCCGCATGGCTGCGCATACCGATGCCGATGACCGACACTTTGACGAGGCCCGATTCGTGCTGGATGACGTCGAAGCCGACCTGATCCTTGGCGTCTTCCAGCACACGGATCGCCTTGTCGACGTCGCCAGACGGCACCGTGAAGGTCATGTCGGTCTTGGAACCGTCTTCCGAGATGTTCTGGACGATCATGTCGACATTGATGTGGGATTCGGCGAGCGGGCCGAAGATCGCGGCGGAAACGCCGGGACGGTCGGCGACGCGCCGGAGCGAAATCTGCGCTTCATCCTTGGCATAGGCGATGCCGGTGACGACTTCCTGTTCCACGATCTCTTCCTCATCACAAATCAGCGTACCGGGCGGGTTCAGAAGATCGCCCATGCCCGGCGCATCGGGATCCTCGAATGACGAGCGCACGAAGGTGCGCACCTTGTGGACCATGGCAAGCTCCACCGAGCGCACCTGCAAAACCTTGGCGCCGAGCGAGGCCATTTCGAGCATTTCCTCGAAAGCGATCTTCTTCAGGCGGCGCGCCTTCGGCTCGATGCGCGGGTCGGTCGTGTAGACGCCGTCGACATCCGTATAGATATCGCAACGGTCCGCTTTCACGGCGGCGGCGATGGCGACGGCCGAGGTGTCAGAACCGCCGCGCCCGAGCGTCG
>CAMPIK010000357.1 GCA_946886325.1 uncultured Shinella sp. | reverse complement strand
ACCATGTTCCAGGAGACGACGGCCAGGACGCCGGCGAGTGCGGCGAGCGGAATGTAGCTTGCAAGCGGGGCAGCGAGCAGCATGAAGCCGAGCAGGAAGACGGCATGCAGCATGCCGGAGACCGGGCCGGTGGCGCCCGAGCGCACGTTCGTCGCCGTGCGGGCGATCGTGCCGGTGACGCAGAAGCCGCCAAAGATTGCCGATCCCATGTTGGCGGCACCTTGGGCGATCAGTTCCATGCTGGAGCGGTGCTTTCGCCCTGTCATGCCGTCGGCGACGACCGCCGAAAGCAGCGATTCGATCGCGCCGAGCAGGGCAAAAGCGATGGCGTCCGGAAATACGGCGATGGCGAGTTCCGGCGTGAAGACGGGCAGGGACGGCAGCGGCAGGCCGCGCGGGATGCCGCCGAAGCGCGTGCCGATCGTGTCGACGGGCAAGGAGAGGACGGCGGTTGCCAGCGAGGCGGCGACGACGGCGATCAGCAGGTTGGGCCAGGACGGCCGCAACCGGCGAAGCAGCAGGATCGTCGCGATGGTGAGGGCGGCGACGCCGACGGCCGCTGCGCTGACCGTCGAGGCGGCCTGCCAGAGCGCGCCGAGCTTTTCGATCAGCGGCCCGGGCTCGCGCCCTTCAAGGCTGAGGCCGAAGAGCTCCGACAACTGGCTGGAAAAGATGATGACCGCGATGCCGGCGGTGAAGCCGACGGTCACCGGATAGGGGATGAACTTGATATAGGTGCCGAGCCTGAGATAGCCGGTTGCGACGAGCAGCAGGCCGGCGATGAAGGTCGCGAGGATCAGGCCCTCGACACCGTGCCGGGCGACGGTCGCGGCGACGAGCACGATGAAGGCGCCGGCCGGCCCGCCGACCTGGAACCGGCTACCGCCGAGCGCCGAGACGAGGAAGCCGCCGATGATCGCCGTATAGAGGCCGCGATCGGGCGTTACGCCGGAGGCAATGGCGATCGCCATCGACAGCGGCAGTGCGACGATCGCCACCGTCAGGCCGGCGAGCGCATCGGCGCGCAGCCGCGCCAGCCCGTAGCCTTCCTGGAGGACGCTCAAGAGCTTGGGGCGCAGGATGTCTTGCATGCGGAAGGAAGCCTCGAAATGGTGTCGCGGGCAGAACCGGCCGCGGCTGCGAGCAGACACCGAGTCTTTCTTTCATGCAATCCGACCTTCGTCTTTGACGGCCGTCAATTCGGGGTGGCCTTGGAGGGCGCAGGATCTGGAGAACCGGCCCATGGCCAGTTTCTTTTATCCGATGTCCGGAGATGTGTTGGCGGTCAGGGTATGACGCCCCAGTGGCGCAGGCCCTCGATGACGCCGTCGGCCTGGGGCCGGGTCGCCTGAAAATGCCGCGCTTCGCCCTCGACCAGCCGGCGCAGTTCGGCAAGCGCGTTGCCGACCGCGATGCCGCGCACATGCGGCGTGCGGAACATGTCGCTGTCATTGCCGGTATCGCCGGCAACGATGATCTCGTCGAGCCCGATGCCGAGCCGGGCGCCGAGCCAGGAAACCGCGCTGCCCTTGTCTGCGACACGCGGCAGGATGTCGAGGTCGCGGCTGCTGGAATAGACGAGCTTCACATCCATGCCGGCCTCGGCAAGGCCGGTCTCGATCTCGGCGATCAGGTCGTCGGAGGCGTGATGGAGATGCCAGCTCGACTTGTGCGCATGCTGGTATTTGTCCTCCTGCAGGCTGACGCCGTCAATGCGGTCCATGACGCTCAGGATCGCAGCACGGTCGAAGGCGGGCCCCAGGCGCTCGCGATAGGGCGCGGTGTGGTCGCGCGCCGCCCGGCCGCCGACCATCGTGCCTACGCCGCCGATGATGTGGTCGGGGTGCGGCAGGCCGGCAATATCGACGAGTGCCTCGATATCCTCGACGAGGCGGCCGCTGTTATAAACGAGCAGCGGCCGGCTTGTCGGGTTCAGGGCCTCCCAGTGCGCCTTGAAGCGCGCCGTCGCCTGCCGGTCCCCGACGAGCGTGCCGTCGAGGTCGGAGGAAAAGAGCCGGGCCGGTTTCAATCCCCGTCGTTCCATGGTTCCGCCCAGTCGTCCATGTCGAGCGCCTGGCGCATCGGCCGGCCCTCGACGAGCGCGATCAGTTGCTGCGCGATGCCCGTCCAGGTGAAGAGGCTGCGCGCCTTGTGCGCGCCCATGCGCGACAGCCGTCCGTAAAGCCTGGCATGTTTCAGCGGCTTCATCATCGTGATGCCGAGATCGTATTTGTCGAACGGGTCGGCAAAGAGCGCGTGCCGGCCGTAGCTGATCGCGCGGAACAGGCCGCCATGCACGGTGATGATGGTCGGCGTCCCGCTCGCCATCGCCTCGATCGCCGTCATGCCGAAGGGTTCGTATCGGCTGGAGAGCACGAAGAGGTCGGCCGCGCGATAATAGTCCGGCAGATCGTCGTCGGCGACGAAGCCGGCAAAATCCACCTTGTCCTCGATCCCGAGATCGCGCACCTGCGCCTTCAGCGGGTCGAGGATCGAGCGCTCATGTTCGTCCATCTGCTCGCCGCCGACGGCCAGATGCAGGCGTGCCTCCGGTTCGCGCTCGGCGAGGACGGAGAAGCCGTCGATCAGCAGGTCGTAGCCCTTGTTCGTCGCGAGGCGGCCGAGCGCCAGCACCGTCTTGCCCTTGAAGCCGAAGCGCTGCCTTGCCATTTCGCGCGAGGCCGAGGACACCGGGAAGAACCGGTTGTCGTCATAGCCCGGCGGGATCATATGCACCTGGTTCGGCTTCAGGCCGTAGTCCGCCATCAGCACGTCGAGCTGGATCGGCGTCGTGGCGATCACCATTTCGCAGCTGCGATAGATGATCAGCTCGTGCTTGATGCGTTCGGAGAAGTTGAACTCCTTCTCGAAGCTGTCCGCCTTGTCGGGATAGTCGGTCTCCATCTGGCGCTTCTTCCAGATGCCGATCGAATGCGGCGTGTGCAGGTGCGGCACCGACAGGGCCTCGGAGAGGCGCTGTCCGGCGACACCGGCGTCCCAGTAGTGGCTGTTGATGAAGAAGTAGCGCAGCTTGTTGGCGCTGATGAAGCGAAGCGCCGCTTCGCACCACTGCATCAGGTGGCGGTGGAGATATTCCTTCGGGATGAAGTCCGGTCCGCCGCAGGGAATGCGCACGACGCGCACATGTTCATCGACCTCGTCGAACTCCGGCTGATCTTCGAAGCGTCGCGTATAGATGTCGACGAGAAAGCCGAGCTGGCCAAGTTTCTTGGCAAGCTCGAGTACGTAGACCACCTGGCCGCCGGTATCCGCGGCACCGAGAGGGGGGTGAGCGGCAACGTATCCGTGGGTGGACACAAGCGCTATTCGGGGGAGTTTGTCCGCATCATTTTCAGTGTTCATGGCAGGGCCAAGGATAGGGCGGGGAGAGGCTCGGTCAACCCCTGCGGCCGCATTCGCGGCGACAATCGGGCAGGTTGCCGGATTTTATATTAGGTGAATTTAATGTATTGATTCGCGAGATGTTCTTGTTCGCTTACTTTAGCGGGCCGGAGTCGATGCTGCGGCGCACAACGAAAAACCCGTTCTTCGTTAGCCGCGCAAAACGAAAGAACCCGGCGCAGGGCCGGGTTCCAAACGTTTGCGATTGCCAGAAATTCTCAGGCGGCCATGGCCTTCTTGAGGTTCTCGTCGATCTTGTCGAGGAAGCCGGTCGTCGACAGCCACGGCTGGTCGGGGCCGATCAAAAGCGCCAGATCCTTGGTCATGAAGCCGGATTCGACCGTATCGACGCAGACCTTCTCCAGCGTGTCGACGAATTTCGCGAGGTCGGCATTCCCGTCGAGCTTGGCGCGATGCGCGAGACCGCGGGTCCAGGCAAAGATCGAGGCGATCGAGTTGGTCGAGGTTTCCTCGCCCTTCTGGTGCTGGCGGT
>CAMPIK010000356.1 GCA_946886325.1 uncultured Shinella sp. | reverse complement strand
TGCGCACGCCCAGCACGATGACGAACATCACCCAGAGGAAGACGGCGCCGAGCACCGCTACCGCCAGCACGCGCCCCTTGTTGCCGGCGCCAAGATAAAGCGCGGTCACGAGAAGCAGGACGGCGACGGAGATGAGGTAGCCGAGCGTCTCGACGACGAAGATGTAGCCGATGCCGATGGCGAGCAGGCCGGCGGCGAAGGCGATCTTCCGGCCCTGCCCGTCCCATTCGCCTTTTTCCTCAGGCGCTTCGCCGACTGTCGCCAGACGCCGCGCAAACAGCGCCTGGATCGTCAGCACCGCCCCGAGCCCGACCAGCAGCCAGCCATAGACGCGCGGCAGGCCACCCGGTCCCATGCTGTCGTCGAGCGCGCTGGTGCGCAATTGATAGGCGAAGAAGAGATAGACGGCACCGATTGCGATGGACGCGACACCGCCGACGAAGTCCCGGGTTAGCATGACAGCCTCACATGGAAGACGCGGCTTCGGAAAAGGGCGAAGAACGAAGGCGGCACGGTCCGAAAGCCGCGCCGCGCTCCGGGGAGAACCGGATTATTCGATGACGCCGGTCTTCTTCAGGAAGTCGCCTGTTTCCGTGCCGAAGGTCTCGATGAACTTGACATAGTCGGCATGGGGCATGAATTCGGCGCGAAGATTGGCGCCTTCATAGGCTTCCTTGTATTTCGGGTCCGCCAGCACCTTCTGCGTGGCCGCTTCCCAGGCCGCAATCACGTCGGCCGGCAGGCCCTTCGGCCCGGCAAGGCCGCGGAACTTGCGCACCACCACGTCATAGCCGGATTCCTTGACGGTCGGCAGGTCGGGGAAGGCGTCGAGGCGCTTGTCGCTGAAGGTGGCAAGCAGCCTGAGTTCGCCGGCCTCGATCTGCGACTGGATTTCCTGCACCTCGCCGACGCCGATCTGCAGCGTGCCGTTCAGCACGTTGATCATCATGTCGCCGCCGCCTTCATGCGTGACCACGGCCGCATTGACGCCCGAGGCCGCCTTCAACTGCTCCAGCGCCTGGCGCTCCAGCGATGCCGGGTTGGCCGCACCCCACTGGCCGCGACCGTCGCGGGCATACTGGATGACATCCTCCAGCGTCTTGAACTCGCTCTTCGCCGACGTGTAGATCACCTCGGGGTCGATGAAGAAGTTCACCAGCGGCTCGAGGTCGGTATATTTGTATTCCGGGTCGGAGAGCAGCGACGTGTAGATGAAGGTCGGCGTCGTCGCATAGAACATCGAGCCGTCGGCCGGCGCCTGCGCAAGCTGCGCCATCGCCTTGGCGCCCGAGCCGCCGCTGACATTTTCCACGATGACATTGGCGCCGAGATAGGGCGAGAGATAGCGCGACAGTTCCCGCAGGAAGACGTCGCTGCCGCCGCCGGGGCTGGAATGGGTGACGAGCGTCACCGTGTCGACGGGGTATTCCTGGGCCTGAGCGGCCGTCAGCCCGCCTGCCCAAACGGCAGCAGCGACGGCGGAGACGAGATACAGCTTGTTCATTGGTGAAATCCTCCCAGATTGTGGCCGAACCTCCCGTTCGGTCGTTTGTTCATGTCATCGGTTCTTGGCAAGCACGTCCGGCAGTCCAGTCGGGGGCAAGCCTATGCCCCCACATTGTCAAGTGTCAACAATTTTATCGCCAGATCGGACGATGCATATTTCCCGTCAGTCGAGGGCCACGCGCGTCTCCCGGAATGCGTCCTGATCGAGCGTCAGGCCGAGCCCCGGACGGTTCGGAATCTCGATGAAGCCGTCCTTCGGCTTCGGCGCATCGGTGAAGAGCGTTTCGCCGACCGCGACCATGCCGAGGTGCCATTCGACGATCCAGCCGTTCATCATGCCGGCGAGCAGATGCATGTTGAAAAGCGGCCAGCCGCCGCCATTGGCGATCGGCATGTTGTAGATCTGGGCGAGATGCGCGATCTTGCGGGCCTCGGTATAGCCGCCGCAATAGGTGACGTTCGGCTGCAGGATGTCGAGCGACTGGTGCTCGACGAACTCGCGCATGCGCCAGCGATGCCCCTCCATCTGGCCGGCCGCCAAGGGTATCTTGGTCGAGCGCCGGAGATCGGCGAGCGCCCGCGCATCGTTCTGCGTCAGCGGCTCCTCGAACCAGGTGATGCCGCAATCCTCGATTTCCCGGCAGAGATATTTCGCCTCGACCGGGTTGAAGAGATAGTTGGCGTCGATCATCAGGTCGATGTCGGAGCCGACAGCGTCGCGGATCGCCTTCACCCGCCGCACATCCTCGCGCCAGCCGCCCTTGTCGACCGCGACGACCGATTTCAGCGCCCGGAAGCCATTGGAAACATGGAGTTTCGCGGCCTCGCCCAGCAGGTCCATGTCATATTGCGGGAAGCCGAAGGTGACGTAGCAGGGCACCTTGTCGCGCGCGCCGCCGAGCATCGCGGCGATCGAGCGGCCTTCCGCCTTGCCGATGATGTCCCAGAGCGCGATGTCGAGGCAGGAGAGCGCCATCGAGATGGTGCCGCTCATGGCGCGCGGGTTGAGCTTCTGCCAGACGCGCTGGTGGATCTTCTCGAGGTCCCGCACATCCATGCCCTTGACGCAGGGAAGCACATGCTTTTCGAGCGCGACGATGACGGCGCGCGACAGGAAATGGCCGGTCAGCCCGTAGCCGACGATGCCTTCGTCGGTCTCGACCTGGCAGAAGACGAAATGGGTCTGCTCCTCGCGGCCATAGCCTTGAACGCGCCCTTCGAGCAGCGGGATTTCGATCGAGAAACCGTGCAGGCTGGCCCTGATGTCCTGGATGATCATGAAAAGCGCCCTCCCCGCGCCGTGGAGCAATCGAGGCATTGTCTAGCGCACTTCATTATTGTAGACAATCTACAAAATGGGAGGATTTCAGAATGATTGCTGCCGAAATGCCGACGCTCACCGGAAATGCCGGGCTGATGGAAGGGTTCCGCCGCGAGAGGGTGAAGACATCTGGCGCCGAGATCGAGGTCGCCGTCGCCGGCAGCGGCCCGCCGCTGCTGCTGATCCACGGCAATCCGCTGACCCTTGTGAGCTGGCACAAGATCGCGCCGGCGCTTGCCAAGACCTTCACGGTGATCGCGCCCGACTTGCGCGGCTATGGCGACAGTTCCAAGCCCGACGGCGGCGACGACCATGCGGCCTACACGTTCCGCGCCATGGGCGAGGACAATTTCGAGGTGATGGATCATTTCGGCTTCGACCGCTTCCAGGTCGCGGGCCACGATCGCGGCGCCCGCGTCGGCTTCCGCATGGCGCTCGACCGGCCGGAGCGCGTGGAACGGCTGGCCGCCCTCGACATCGTGCCGACGCATCACGTGTTGACAAACGTCACGCTCGGCTGGGGGCTGGAAAGCTATCACTGGTTCTTCATGGCGCAGAAGGCGCCCTTCCCCGAGCGGCTGATCACGGCCGACCTCGACTATTACATCCATTACAAGCTGAACAAGAAAGGCGTCGGCCTGGAGATCTTCACGCCCGAAGCCATGGCCGAATATGTCCGCTGCACCACGGCCGAACAGATCCATGCCGTCTGCGAGGATTACCGCGCGACCGTGACGCTCGACCTCGCGATGGACACGGACGACTACGGCAAGCGGCGGATCGAATGCCCGCTCATGGTGATCTGGGGCACCAACAGCCATTGCGGCCGCCATTTCAAGCCGGTCGAGGCCTGGAGCGAATGGGCCGACGATGTCAGCGGCTTCGGCATCCCGACCGGACATTATCCGGCAGAGCATCGCCCGGATATCGTCTATCCGCTGTTCTGGGACTTCTTCACCGGCCGCAAGCCGCAATGGACCGACGCACCATGACGGCCCGCATCGTCCCGGTCGGGGAAGCGCGGCGGCGGCTGCATGACGGCGGCGAGATCGCGCTGCTCGATATAAGGG
>CAMPIK010000355.1 GCA_946886325.1 uncultured Shinella sp. | reverse complement strand
CGGCGCGGTCCGGCATGGCGAGAATTTCGAGCGGGTCTTCGTCCGGGCCGTAGTTGAGGCCGAACATGACGATGGAGCGCACCCCGGACCAGAGCGCGCGCGGATCGCCGCGGCGCTCTTCGGTCTCGGCCATCCAGGCCATGGTGCCGTGGCGGCCGGCTTCGAGAAAGGCAGAGAGCCGCGCGGGTGCCTCCGGAATGGCGTCCGGCCGCACGATGCGACAGAGGTCGAACCCCTTGTCGGCAGCTTCGGACCGGATGAAATCCGTCAGCTTCCGCTTCTGCCGCTCGTCCGGTCCCTCCCTGGGCCGCTCGTGCGGTCCCTCTCTGGGTCGGTCGTCCGGCATCCGCGCCGCCTCAGAAGTCCAGGTCCGCGTAATGCGAGACCGGGGTCACGCCGCGAACGCGTTCGGCAAGCAGCGGGCGGAAGGAGGGGCGGGACTTCAGGCGCTGGTACCACTCCTTGGCCTGTGTCGATTCCGCCCAGTCGATTTCGCCCATGTAGTCGAGCACGGAGATGGCGGCCGCGGCCGCAAGGTCCGCATAGCTCAGCCGGTCGCCGGCGAGATAGGTGCGCGAGGCGGCCAGCCAGGAGAGATATTTCATATGCTGCCGGATATTGGCCCGCGAGGTGCGCAGCACCTTGCTATCAGGCGCGCCGCCGCCCTGGTCCGGCGTCATCTGCAGCTTGAACACGCGTTCGCGCACCAGCGGGCGCGTCACGTCCTGTTCCATCTTCTGCAGGAACCACTCGACCAGCCGGCGGATTTCCGCGCGCTGGAAGGGGTCTTCGGCCAGCAGCCTGCGATCCCGCTTCAAGACCCCGTGCGTCTCGTCGACATATTCGGAAATCACGGCCGCGCCACAGAGGGCCCGCATGCTGTCGTCGACATAGACGGGCAGCGTTCCGGCCGGATTGAGAACCAGAAAGTCGCGGCGATTTTCCCAGGGCTGTTCTTCGGCGAAGTCCGTCTGATAGCCATATTCCGCCAGCAGAAGGCGCACGAAACGCGAGGCGGTGGACATGGGGTGGTGATAAAGTGTCGGCATTTACGATTTTGCTTTACATGAAATCCGAAGGGCCGGCTCGGGCCGGTTGAGGCTGGTCACGGCGCCGTTCGAGAAGCTATAGGAAGCCGGCGGCGCAAACACAAGAGAATCGCGCTTTCCCGCCGGTGCCTGCATTCATCATCGTTTCAAGGAATTTTCATGGCCGATCAATCGATTGTCAGTGCCCTTATCCTCGGCATCATCGAAGGGCTTACCGAATTCATTCCCGTTTCCTCGACGGCCCACGTCCTGCTCGCGGGCCATTTCCTCGGCTTCAAATCGCCCGGCAACACCTTCGCGGTCCTGATCCAGCTGGGTGCGATCCTGGCGATCCTCGCCGTCTATACGACGAAGCTGATCAGCATCGCACTGGCCTTGCCGACGAGTGCCGGCGCGCGCCGCTTCGTGCTGAGCGTGCTTCTCGCCTTTCTCCCGGCGGCCGTCATCGGCGCGCTGGCGCATGATTTCATCAAGACGGTGCTGTTCGAAACGCCGATTCTGATCTGCATCGTGCTGATCATCGGCGGCGTCATTCTCTACGTCATCGACCGCCTGCCGCTCACGCCGCGCTACACTGACGTGATGGACTATCCGCCGTCGCTGGCGCTGAAGATCGGCTTCTGCCAGTGCCTGGCGATGATCCCCGGCACGTCCCGTTCAGGCGCGACGATTGCCGGCGCGCTGCTCATGGGCACCGACAAACGCTCGGCGGCGGAGTTTTCGTTCTTCCTCGCCATGCCGACCATGCTCGGCGCCTTCACGCTCGACCTCTACAAGAACCGCGATGCGCTGAATGTCGACGACGTCACCGTCATCGCGATCGGCTTCCTCGCGGCCTTCGTATCGGCGCTCCTGGTCGTGCGTTCGCTGCTCGACTTCGTGTCGCGCCGCGGATTCGCACCTTTCGCCATCTGGCGGATCGTTGTCGGAACCGCCGGGCTGATCGGTCTGTGGCTGGTCGGGTAGGGGATAGGATAGGAAGAGCCGGGCATCGCGCCCGGCTTCAGGCGGCAGTTACTTGGCGGTCGCGGTCGTCATGCACGGATCGACGCCATAGGCGGGCGCGCAGTCGTGCTTGCCGGCGACGACGGTCGTCGGCGCGGCAAACGAACCCGCCAGGATGACCAGCGTTGCGCAGCCGAAGAAAATTGCAATTGCCTTGCCCATTCCAGAATGCCTCTTTCAGAGATTACAAGCGCCGAAGCAGTCTCCTCGACTGCGTTACGCGGCGCGGGCGGTGTTTATTCGCTGGATCGGCAAACAGCAATAAGCCCTTATGTTGAATCCCCGGTAAACGCATCATTGCGGCTTTTGCTGCGGCAGAACTGCAACGCCGGCAGGGCGGCGGGAGCGGAATGCGCGCGGCGCTCAGCTCGCGGCGACCGGACGGAAATTGCCCATATCGGCCTTCACGCCGAGGCGGGCGGCAAGCGCCGGGCGGTCGATGCCGTTTTGGCGATCGAAATCGGCAATGGCTGCGAGAATTTCGGGTGCGGCATCCGGCGAACCGAAGCCGATGATCGAGACGACGTTGAATTCGCCCGGCCCGCTCTCCTGTTCGAGCAGCATGTGCGACGCGAAACCGGCCTGATCGCTGATGGCATCGACGGTCCGGCGGATCAAGGCGATGAATTCGTCGCGCGCTGCCGGCGGGACGGCGAACTTGTTGACGCGGTAGAGCGGGTGGATGATGGCTGCTGCGGACATCGGCAATTCTCCTGGCTTCGTCATGCCGGCACGTTTGCCGGTGACGAGGCCATGCGTAGGACCTCAACCATAGTTGAGGTCAACAGGCTTTTTAGGAGAAATTCGGCGATCCGCCCGCAGGCGGGTTCCCGTCAGGCTGCCTTGCCGCCGCGCGTGAACTGGCCCTGCGGCCGGTAGCGGACGAGATAGGACGGCAGGATGACCTCGGCGAGCACCGGCGTGATGCCGATCGCCTGAAGGGTGCGACCGTCCTTCTTGGCCTCGTCGGAGACGATATTGTCCTTGCGCAGCAGCGTCACCTGATCGGATGTCAGCGGCGGGTCGATGAAGGGCACCAGCGACGCGACCGAGCCCATCATCGAGGCAATGCCGAAGGGCAGCGAGACAAACGGCCGCTTGCGGTCGATCGTCTTCAGCATCAGTTCGAGACACTGGCGGAAGGTCAGGATTTCCGGGCCGCCGAGTTCGTAGATGCGGCCCTTGGCAACTGTGCCGTCGACAGAGCGGGCGACCGCTTCGGCGACATCGGCGACATAGACCGGCTGGAACTTGGTATGTCCGCCGCCAATCAGCGGCAGGGCCGGGGCGAAGCGGGCCATCTCGGCGAACTTGTTGAAGAAGCCGTCCTCCGGCCCGAAGATGATGGAGGGACGCAGGATAATGGCGTCCGGCTTGATCTCCAGAACCGACCTCTCGGCGCGCCCCTTGGTGCGGCCATAGTCGGAGGACGAATCCGCGTCGGCGCCGATCGCGGAGATATGCGTCAGCGATGCACCGACTGAACGGGCGGCTTCGGCAACGGCGCGGGCGCCGAAATCCTGGACCGAATCGAAGCTGTTGCGGCCGCTTTCGAAGAGAATGCCGACGCAGTTGATGACGTGATCGGCGCCCTGCACCGCACGATCGACCGAGTTGCGGTAGCGCAGGTTCGCCTGCACGAAGGAGATCTGCCCGAGGCCGCCGATCGGCTGGAGAAAGCCGGCGAGATCCGGCCGGCGCACCGCAACACGGATGCGGTAACCGCGGCGGGCCAGCGCACGCACGACATGACGGCCGACAAAGCCCGAGCCGCCGAAGACCGTGACGAGCGGCGGAAGGTTGGACAAGGTCATGGTGCTGCTCCTGAAAAGCCCGAATGTAGGTG
>CAMPIK010000354.1 GCA_946886325.1 uncultured Shinella sp. | reverse complement strand
GCTTCCGGATTGCCCCACTGCACGTGCTCGGAGAGGCGGAGATAGTGCTCCTGCGTGCGCTGGGTCAGGATCGTGTTGATGATCGCGAGTCCCACGGCGCCGCCGAGATTTCGGGTCAGGTTGTAGAGGCCCGAGGCATTGCGGATGCGGTCCGGCGACAGCGTGCCGAGTGCCACGTTGTTGATCGGCACCATGCAGATCATCAGCGAGACGCCGCGGAGGATCTGCGGCACCAGCAGTTCGTAGAAGTCCCAGTCGGCGGTCATCTGCGTCATGGTCCAGGTGCCGAGCGCGAAGCCCGAGAACCCCATCATCATCATGACGCGCGGATCGAGGCGCGACGACAGCATGCCGGCAACCGGCGCCGTCAGGAACATCGCGAGGCCCGAGACGAACATGGTCTCGCCGATCATCAGCGAATCGTAGCCCCGGATGCGGCCGAGATAGAGCGGATAGAGATAGGTGAGCCCGTAGAGCCCGATGCCCATGACGAAGGAGAAGATGGAGCCGAAGGCGAAGTTGCGGTTGGCGAAGGCCTTCAGGTCGACCACCGGAAACGGCACCTTGAACGCCCGCCAGAAGAAGACGATGCCGGCGATCACGATGGCGACCGTGCCGTAGACGATGTGGTGATCGCTGAACCAGTCCTTGTTGTTGCCTTCCTCCAGCACATATTCGAGCGAGCCGAGGAAGACCGCCATGGAGGCAAGTCCCCACCAGTCGAAGCGCTTGATCAGCTTCAGTTCCGGCTTGTCGAAGTCGATCAGGTTCCAGGTCAGAACCGTGACGATGATGCCGGGGATGATGTTGACGAGGAAGAGCCAGTGCCAGGAAAAGGCGTGGCTGAGATAGCCGCCGACCGTCGGGCCGATCGTCGGTGCCAGCGTCGCGACGAGGCCGATCATCGGCGAGACGATGCTGCGCTTCGAGGGCGGGAAGATGGTGAAGGCGGCCGCGAAGACCGACGGGATCATGCCGCCGCCGATGAAGCCCTGGATCGCGCGGTAGACGATCATCTGGTCGATGTTCGTCGCGGTGGCGGCAAGCGCGCTGGCGGCGGTGAAACCGGCGGCCGACACGGCGAAGAGCACGCGCGTCGAGACGATGCGCGCCAGCACGCCCGACAGCGGGATCATGATGACTTCGGCAATCAGGTAGGAGGTCTGCACCCAGGCGATCTCGTCGGAGCCGGCGCCGAGGCCCGCCTGGATTTCGGCAAGCGAGGCCGAGACGATCTGGATGTCGAGGATCGACATGAACATGCCGAAGACCATCGCGAAGAAGGCGATGACGCGGCGGACGGGAACCTTGTCGGATTGCGCCGGTGCCATCGGCACGGCACCGGTTGCTGCTTGTGCGGTCGCGGCCATGTCCGCGCTCCTTCGATCTTGATTACTGCGCGTGGGCGAGCGCGGTGCCATCCGGCGCGGTGCGGCTGTCGACATCGACGACGACGCTCAGGCCGGCGCGCAGCTTGCCGCTGTCGAGCACGTCCTTCGGGATGGCAATGCGAACGGGCACGCGCTGCGTGACCTTGGTGAAGTTGCCGGTGGCGTTTTCCGCCGGCAGCAGCGAAAAGACAGAGCCGGAGGCAGGCGCGATCGACTGCACGGTGCCAACGATGTCGTCTTCCTCATAGGCATCCACATGCAGATGCACCTTTGAGCCCGGAACGAGCCCGGCGATCTGCGTCTCCTTGAAATTCGCCTCGACATAGAGGTCTTCGACCGGGACGAGCGCGGCAAGGCGCTGGCCGGCGGAAACGAGGTCGCCCACCTGCACGGCGATATTGCCGACGACGCCGTCATAGGGCGCCTTCAGCACGGTGAAGCCGAGATCACGCGAGGCCTTGTCGCGCGAAAGCTCCAGCGAACGCACGGTGCTTTCGGCCTCGGCGCGCTGGGCCACCAGCACGGAGATGTTCGCCTTGGCCGCAACGATATTGGCGTCGGCGCCGGCAAGGTTCGCCTTCGCCTGGTCGAGCGCCACCTGGGCGCTGTCGAGCGATGCGGTCGTGCCGACGGACTTGGCGTTCAATTCGCGGGCACGCTGTTCCGCCACTTCGGCGCCGCGCACGGCGGCCTGCATCGCCGTCTTCTGCGCTTCGGCCTGGGTCAGGCTCGCCTTCGCGCCATCGATCTGCGCGTCGAGACGATCGAGCGACAGTTTCTGCGTGGCGATCTGGGCGTCGGCTAGCTCCTCGGCCAGGCGATAGTCGCCATTGTCGAGCGTGACGAGCGGGTCGCCGGCCTTGACCTTCTGGTTGGCAACGACATTCACCGACGCGACATAGCCAGAGACCTTCGGCGCGATGGCGGCGATGTCGCCCTCAATGTAAGCGTCGTCGGTGGAGATCATGAAGCGGCCGTTGGTCCACCATTCGTGGCCATACCAGCCGGCACCGGCGAGCAGCGCCAAGGCAATGACCGGCAGGACGAAACGACGGACGCCCTTCTTTTTCGGGGGCGCGTCGGCGGCAACGGACGCTTGCGCCTCCGCCGGCCGGGCTTCGGCCGTTTCCGGCTCAAAATTTTCATCGACAGGCCGAACCTTGGCCGTGCCGGCGCCATGGGAAGTCGACATGGGCGTATCACCGTCTCTCGAAATTGAATTTATCGAACTGAACCGTTCGGTTCGATTTGACATAGGGGCATTTCTCACGCATATCAAGTGAAATCGAACCGCACGGTTCGAAATAATTAACAAGGGCCAAATTGGCAGGAAACAAACCGATGGAGATGATCGACGAGAAGGCCGCCGGCCATCAGGCAGGCCGCAGGGCCGCCGGCGAAGATCCGGCGAAACGCGAGCAGATCCTGGAGGGTGCCCGGCGCATCTTCCTGGAGCAGGGTTTCGAAGCCGCCAGCATGAACGATATTACGCGCGCCGCCGGCGTCTCGAAGGGCACGATCTACGTCTATTTCGAGAACAAGGAAGACCTTTTCGCCGAACTGATCGAGCACCAGCGCCGACTGATTACCGAAACGGTAAGCCATGCCGTCGACGGCCACCTGCCGCTTGCCGAAGCGCTGAGCGCCTTCGGAACCCTCTTCGCCACGCATGTGACGTCCGAATACACGATCCGCGCGATGCGCATGGTGATCGCCGTCAGCCATCGCATGACAGGCCTTTCCAGCCGCTTCTTTGCCGCGACGCCGATCAACCCGGTCTCGGTGCTGCAGCGCTATCTCGACGAGAAGGTCGCGGAAGGGGTGCTTTCCTGCGAAGACACGACGCTCGCCGCCAAGCAGTTCATCGAACTGACCACCGTCGGCCTCTTCAAGCAGCGGCTCTTCGGATCGATGACGGTGGCTCCCGGCGCAGCCGAGATCGAACGCAATGTCGCCTCCGCCGTTCGCATGTTCCTCGCCGCCTACGGGGTTGCTGCGGTTGCCTGATTGCGCAACGGCGATCAAGTGACGGGCTTCGATCGGCGCCATAAGATGGCTGTCCATGAGGAGCAACCTGCTGATGCACCCCGTCGCCAAGGCCATCTGGTTCATCGAAAGCCATTTCGGCAGGCCGATCTCGCTTGACGAGGTGGCCCGGGTGGCGGGCATGTCCCGGCATCATCTGTCCCGCCGGTTTTCCGGCATGACGGGCCAGACGCTCGCATCCTATCTCCGGGCGCGCCGGCTTTCGGAGGCGGCGCGGCATCTGGCGGAGGGCGCGGGCGACATCCTGGGCGTGGCGCTCGACGCCGGCTACGGCTCCCATGAGGCATTCACCCGCGCCTTTCGCGCAGAGTTCGGCATCACGCCGGAGATGCTGCGGAAAAGCCGCGATCTGTCAGGCCTCACATTGCAGGAGCCACTTCGCATGACCGCCATTGCAAAGACCGACCTTCCGACCCCACGTTTCGAGACACGCAGCGCTTTCATCGCGGCGGGCCTCGCCATCGACCT
>CAMPIK010000353.1 GCA_946886325.1 uncultured Shinella sp. | reverse complement strand
CGCGCCACCTGCCGGGCCGTCCGCTGATCGCGCTTCTTGAGAGCGTCGAGGGGCTGATGCAGATCCATGATCTCGCGGCAGCGCCCGGCGTCTGCCGCATCGCCTTCGGCAATCTCGATTTCGGGCTCGACGCGCGTATCCCCGGGACCGGGGCAGGCCTCGATCCGGTGCGGCTCCAGATCGCCATCGCATCGCGACATGCCGGCCTGCCGCCGCCGGTCGACGGCGTCACGGCGGACCTTGAGGACATGGGCGCGCTTGCCGCGGATGTTGCCCGCGTCCGCGACCTCGGCTTCACGGCAAAACTTTGCCTGCACCCGCGGCAGGTGGCGGGCGTGAACAGCGGTTTCGCACCGACTGAGGCGGAGATCGAACGGGCTCGCCGCATCGTCGCGGCCGTCCGGTCGGCGAATGGCGGCGTCGTGCAGCTTGACGGCAGGATGATCGACCGCCCGGTCGTCGAGCGGGCACGGGCGCTTCTCGATGCGGCGGGAGAAATGCCAAAGGGTGATGCCGCTTCGGCTCAACACACTAGCCGCCCTTGAGGTAGTCCATCTCGGACAGAACCTGCCGCACCGTGTTGACGAAGGCGCGCACATTGGCGTCGCTCGTGTCGGTCGGATAGCTCGCGAAGATTGGCGTATCGGCGATCGTCGGGCTGCTCTTCAGCACGCGCACGTGACCCTCCTTCGCCTCCTGCTCCGCCATCTTGCTCGGATAGATGCCGATCGCCACGCCCGTATCGACGAGATGGGCGAGCATGGCGACGCTGTTGCAGATGTCGAGACGGCGGGGCGTCAGGCCGGCGCTCGCGAACCAGCCGCGCACCTGGCGGTAGTTGATGCTGCCGGACGGATTGGAGATGACCGGCAGGCCGACGAGGTCGTGCGGCGTGACAACCGGGGGGAGGTCGAAACTCGTGGCGGCGATCCAGGCGGTTTCCTGCGCGCCGAGCGGCACCAGCGTGAAATCCTCGTGCTCGGCCGGATTGACGAGGAAGGCGAGGTCGAGCTTGCGGGCATGCAGGTCCGGCTCGACGAAGGCCGTCGTCGACACCATCACTTCAGGCGTCAGCTCCGGATAGAGCGCATGGACGCGCTTCAGGATCGGCGACAGGCAGATCATCGCGAAACCCTCCGCGAAGCCGACGCGGATCGTGCCGCCGACGCCGGTGCCCGGCCTGTGGCCCGCGATGCGCTCCACGCCGTCGAGTACGCCTTTCACGTCCTCAAGCAGCGAATGGCCGGCGAGCGTCGGCCGGATGCCGCGTCCGACGCGCTCGAAGAGCGGCGCGCCGATTTCGCTCTCCAGCGCCTTCAGCCTGAGCGAGATGGTCGGCTGGGAGAGGTTCAGCCGCCGCGCCGCCGCATCGACGGATCGCAACGTTGCCGTCCAGAACAAGGCTTCGAGCTGGGCGATCGTGATCCGATTCATTGAATTTCCCAATCCTTCATTCGGAAAACTTCTAATTTGTCGCAGGAAAACTAAATCGCTATCCCGGTGGCTGCAAGCAGGGGGAGCCGTCAGATTGCAGTCGAGTGAGCGTATCGTCCGGGTGGAAGCCTATGGGCTTCGGTGTGCCATGCCGAAAGTCGCGGGCAATGCGCTGAGGACCTTCAGCGAGCGCACGTCGCTTCTCGTCAAGGTCACGACGGCGGGCGGACTATCCGGCTGGGGCGAGACATGGGCCTATCCGGCGGCCGCCAGCCAACTGATCCGGAGGATGCTGGCGCCGAAGCTCTTCGGCATGGACATCACCAATCCGCGCTTAGCACACGCGAAGCTGCTGGAGGCCGCGGTGCCCGACAGGCGCGGTCAGGTGCATATGGCCATCAGCGCGCTCGATATCGCGCTCTGGGATGGCTACGGCCGGACCGTCGGCAAGCCGATCCATGAGTTGCTCGGCGGCGCGCTGCGTACCTCCATAAGGGCCTATGCCAGCGGTCCGCTGCTGCCGGCCGGCGATGATCGCTACGAGGGGTTCGACGCGGCGATCGCGCTCTATGCCGAGCTGGGGTTCAGGGCGGTGAAGATCCGCATCGGCATCGACGAGGCGGCAGACCTTGCCGCGATCCGGCGGGCGCGCACGATCCTCGGCGAGGATGCGATGCTGATGGCCGATCTCAATGAGGCCTCCACCGTGCGCGACGCCGTTTCGCTTGCCCATCAGGCGGCCGATGCGCGGCTCGCCTGGCTGGAGGAGCCGGTGCGCCACGACAATCTGGACGCCTATCGGCGGCTTGCGCAGATGCTGCCGCTGCCGCTGGCAGGCGGCGAATCCTTCTGCGGCGTGCAGGCCTTTGCGCCCTTCATCGCCGACGGCACGCTTGATATCGTCCAGCCGGACCTCGCCATCTGCGGCGGCCTGACCGAGGGTATCAAGGTGGCCGGCCTCGCCGATGCCTTCGACGTGCCGGTGGCGCCGCATGTCTGGGGCTCGGCGGTCAATTTCCTTGCCTCGCTGCACTATGCCGCGACGCTGTCGCCGGGCAGGGGCCGCATCGGTGCGCCCGTCTTCGAATACGACATGAGTTTCAACCCGCTGCGCGAGCGGCTCTACGATCCCCGGCCGGACGGAAAGGGCGAGATTGCCATTCCCGACGGGCCGGGTCTCGGCATCGCGATCGACATCGAGCGCCTTGCAGACTACGTGACGGACCATTGGGTCCTCGAAGCCTGAGCCCACCGGCTCGGATATTGAAGTGGAGGAGAGAACCATGAAGACAGCACTTGTTGCAGCCGGCATCCTGCTGGCGAGCCTGCCGGGCCTTGCCTGGGCACAGGCGGAAACCACGCTCAATCTGGGCTTCGTCGGCGGCGCGCAGGCGCCGGAGGCGATCGCCATGGGCCAGTTCGCCGAAGAGGTGAAGGAAAAGACCGGCGGCCGCATCGAGATCCGCCTGCAGGGCGGCGGTGCGCTCGGCGGCGACCGCGAAGTGATCGAGGGCGTGCAGCTCGGCACGGTCGACATGACCGTCGTCAGCACCTCGATCGTCGTCAATTTCGATCCGTCCTTCGCAATCTTCGACATCCCCTTCCTGTTCCGGGATTTCGACCATGCGCAGGCCGTGCTGGACGGTCAGATCGGCCAGCAGATCCTCGACGAGCTGCCGCAGAAGGGGCTGGTCGGCCTCGCCTTCGGCGGCATGGGCTTCCGCCAGCTCACCAACAATGAGCGCCCCGTGAAGACGGCGGCGGATTCGGAAGGCCTGAAGATCCGCACGCAGCAGAACGACATGCACATCGCCGTCTGGCGCGAACTCGGCGTGCTGCCGACGCCGATGGCGATCCCGGAAGTCTACACCGCGCTCCAGCAGGGTGTCGTCGACGGGCAGGAAAACCCGGTTGGCGCCATCATCAACAACCGCTTCGGCGAGGTGCAGAAATATCTGAGCATGACCGACCATGCCTTCACGCCGCTCGTGCTTCTCGTCTCGCCGTCCGTCTATGACGGCCTGAGCGACGAGGACAAGGCTGTCTTTAAGGAAGCCGCCAAGAACGCCATGGCGCGCAACCGCAAGGAAGTCGAGGCGGTGCTGACCTCGGGCATCGATACGCTGAAGTCGCAGGGCATGACCGTCGTCACCGACGTCGACAAGGCCTCGTTCCGCAGCAAGCTCGACGGGCTCTATGCCGAGTTCGCCAAGACCTTCGGCCAGGAACGGCTCGACGCGATCGCTGCCACGAAATGATCGCCGGTTCGACCCTTCGTGAGGCCTTCCTTCGCGTGGAAGGCCTCATCACCCGGACGGCCGTCTGGCTCGGCACGGCGGGGCTGGCGCTTGCCTGCCTCGTCGGCTTCTATCAGGTGCTCGCCCGCTTCGTGCTGCATGCGCCGGCCTCCTGGTCGGAGCCGCTGATCCAGACGACGCTGATCTGGATGGCCTATGTGGCGCTCGCCGGCGC
>CAMPIK010000352.1 GCA_946886325.1 uncultured Shinella sp. | reverse complement strand
GTCGAAAAGGAAAAGTGCGATCCACGGCATCCGATGGATGTTTACGATCCTGGGTGCCTACAAACGTAGGTGGGCGCCATGTGACCAAGCCCACGGGCCAGGTCAGGGACAGCTCCCTTGGATCGAGTATGGCCCCAGGGATTGTGGTTCCTGTCGGGAAGCGCAGACCGCACAACAGATATAGGACGAAACCGGGTCCTTTGCCAGTGGCATTCGCAACGGCCGAAGGACGGTCAGTTGACCGTCGTCTTGCCCGACAGTTTCGCCGCCATGCCCTGGATCTGCGCGGTCAGCTCGCCGAGCGCGACGGCGATCGTTTCCTCGCCCTTCGAGACCTCCGCCATGACGCTTTCCCGGCCGTCGCGCAGCGTCGCGACCTCGCTCTCGATCGCCTTCAGCCGGCGCGTCACTTCGCTCAGTTCGTCCATCACCATGATGCCGGCCATGACCGTCAGGCGCAGGTCGCCGATTTCGCCGAACTGGGTTTTCAGATGGCCGACATAGCGGTCGAATCCCTCGGCGAGTTCGGTGAGGTGGCCTTCCTGCCCCTCCTCGCAGGCCATGCGATAGGCCTTGCCGTCGATCGTCACCATTACCTGTGCCATGCCGCAATGTCCTGAATGTCGCGCCTGCGGCGCATCAGCGGTCGAGAACCGCCCTGATCGTTTCCATGGCCGTGACGAGCCGGCGGGAAACCTCGCGGTTCACCTCCTCCAGCCGGTTCGCCCGGAATTCCGACTGGTCGAGCTCCTGCGCAAGCCGCGACCGGTCCGTGTTGACCCGACGCACCTCGCCCTCGATCTCGCCCTGGTCGCGTTCCCGCTCGAAGCGCATGTCGAGCGCATTGTCGAGAGATGCGATCGCCTTGCGCAACTCCTCGACCGCCGTCCTGACTGTCTCTCCTGCCGCCATCACGCTTTCACCGGCACTCTTGCACCCGCGCGAATCGCCGCGCCTGCCGCCTTCCAAGATCGCATGACACTATGCAAGGCGTGGCATGAGCGTCAACCGAACCGGGATAGTGCCGCAAAGTGGCTTGTGGATGGCGAAAAATGCCCGGTGCCGACGAATTGTGCAATGCGATGAAAACTGCCCGCAAACCGCGCGGGAAAGCCGCCGAAACGGCCGAATTCGTTGACTCCGACGATGCACCTGCTATGTGTCTCCCGCTTCCTAACCGGTGCCTTTCTGGGCATCGGCCCTGACACCCCGAATGATTACGGAACAGTCATGATCTCTCGCGAAAAACACGACCGGATGGCGAATGCAATTCGCTTCCTCTCCATGGATGCCGTGGAGAAGGCGAATTCCGGCCACCCCGGCCTTCCGATGGGCGCGGCGGACATCGCAACGGTCCTCTTCACCCGCTTCATGACCTTCGATCCGAAGGATCCGTCATGGCCGAACCGCGACCGCTTCGTGCTGTCGGCCGGCCACGGCTCGATGCTGCTCTATTCGCTGCTCTATCTCACCGGTTACGAAGACATCACGATCGACGAGATCAGGAACTTCCGCCAGCTCGGCTCGAAGACCGCCGGCCACCCGGAATACGGCCACGCCGCCGGCATCGAGACGACCACCGGTCCGCTCGGCCAGGGCATCGCCAATTCCGTCGGCATGGCGATTGCCGAGCGCAAGCTGCGCGAGGAGTTCGGCGACGACCTGATGAACCACTTCACCTACGTGATCGTCGGCGACGGCTGCCTCATGGAGGGCATCAGCCAGGAAGCAATCGCGCTCGCAGGCCACCTGAAGCTCAACAAGCTGATCGTCTTCTGGGACGACAACAACATCTCGATCGACGGCCCGATCTCGATTGCCGACTCGACCGACCAGCACGCCCGCTTCCGCGCCTGCAACTGGCACACGATCGCCGTCGACGGCCATGATCCGGACGCGATCGCCAAGGCCATCGAGGAAGCCCAGAAGTCCGACAAGCCGACCATGATCGCCTGCAAGACGGTCATCGGTTTCGGCGCACCGAACAAGGCCGGCACGCACAAGGTCCACGGCTCGCCGCTCGGCGCCGAAGAGATCGCCGCCACCCGCAAGGCGCTCGGCTGGGAAGCCGAAGCCTTCTCCGTTCCCTCCGACGTGCTCGACGCCTGGCGTCTCGCGGGGCTGCGCTCCAACAAGGTGCACAAGGAGTGGGACGAGCGGCTCGAAAAGACCGACGGCGAGAAGAAGGCGCAGTTCATCCGCCGCTTCGCCGGCGACCTCGAAAGCGGCCTCACCTCCGCCATCGCCGCCTACAAGAAGAAACTCGCCGAGACCAAGCCCAATCCCGCGACCCGCAAGGCCTCCGAGGATGCGCTCGAAGTCATCAACGGCGTGCTCAAGGAAACGATCGGCGGCTCGGCCGACCTGACCGGGTCCAACAATACCAAGACGAGCCAGACCGCCTCTATCACGCCTGGCGATTTCTCCGGCCGCTACATCCACTACGGCGTGCGCGAGCACGGCATGGCGGCGGCGATGAACGGCATGGCGCTGCATGGCGGCCTCATCCCCTATTCCGGCGGCTTCCTGATCTTCTCGGACTATTGCCGTCCGTCGATCCGCCTTGCCGCGCTGATGGGCATCCGCGTCATCCACGTGCTGACGCATGATTCCATCGGCCTCGGCGAAGACGGCCCGACGCACCAGCCGGTCGAGCACATGGCGGCGCTGCGCGCCATTCCGAACCTCCTGATGTTCCGCCCGGCGGACGCGACGGAGACGGTCGAGTGCTGGCAGCTCGCGCTCGAAAGCAAGGATCGTCCCTCCGGTATCGCGCTCACCCGCCAGAACCTGATGGCCGTGCGCACCGAGTTCGAGGAAAACAACCTCTGCGCCAAGGGCGCCTATGACCTGATCTCCGCCGCTGACGCGCAGGTCACGATCTTCGCGACCGGCTCGGAAGTCGAGATCGCCGTCAAGGCCTGCCAGGCGCTGACCGCCAAGGGTGTCTCGACCCGCGTCGTCTCCGTGCCCTGCTTCGAGCTTTTCGCCGAGCAGCCGGAAGCCTACCAGAAGGCGATCATCGGCAAGTCGCCGGTCAAGATCGCCGTCGAGGCCGGCATCCGCCAGGGCTGGGACCACTTCATCGGCTCTGACGGCATCTTCGTCGGCATGTCCTCCTTCGGCGCCTCCGGCCCCTACAAGGAACTTTACAAGCACTTCGGCATCACGCCGGAAGCGGTCGTTTCGGCGGCCGAAGCCAAGCTTGCCTGATCCCGCCATGGCGCGCGGCAACGACCGCGCGCCGCACCGTCCGGACTACAATCGATAGACAGGGAGAGACCCCACATGACTGTGAAAGTTGCCATCAACGGCTTTGGCCGCATCGGCCGCAACGTGCTGCGCGCCATCATCGAATCCGGCCGCACCGACATCGAGGTCGTGGCGCTGAACGACCTCGGCCCGGTCGAGACCAACGCCCATCTCGTCCGCTACGATTCCGTCCACGGCAAGTTCCCCGGCACCGTCACCGTCTCCGGCGACACGATCGACGTCGGCCGCGGCCCGATGCGCGTCACCGCGATCCGCGACCCGAAGGAACTGCCCTGGAGCGACGTCGATATCGCGCTCGAATGCACCGGCCTCTTCACCACCCGCGACAAGGCCGCAGCACACCTCGCCAACGGCTCGAAGCGCGTCATCGTCTCGGCGCCGTGCGACAATGCCGACAAGACCATCGTCTACGGCGTCAACCACGACACGCTGACCAAGGACGACCTCGTCATCTCGAACGCGTCCTGCACGACGAACTGCCTGGCGCCCGTCGCCTATATTCTCGACAAGGCCTTCGGCATCGAGAAGGGCTACATGACGACGATCCACTCCTATACGGGTGACCAGCCGACGCTCGACACGATGCACAAGGACCTCTACCGCGCCCGCGCGGCGGCCCTTTCCATGATCCCGACCT
>CAMPIK010000351.1 GCA_946886325.1 uncultured Shinella sp. | reverse complement strand
TCGATTGCGCCCGACCATCTCACCTTCACCACGCCGGCGACGGGCCGGATCAACCTGCATGCCGCGGTCGCCGGCCTCTTCGTCGCCGATCGTGCGGCTGTCGACGGCTTCAATCGCGTCGATCCCGCCATCACGATCGCTACCCTTGCCGATCACGTGCCGGTCGAGCCGGGCGCGATGGTCGCGACGATCAAGATCATTCCGCTCGGCCTGCCGCGCGACATCGTGCAGCGCGCCGCCGCCGTGCTCGCCGAACGCAGCGTGCTTGCCGTCAAGCCCTTCGCGCCGCACCGCGTCGGCCTTGTCGCGACCACCCTTCCGTCGCTGAAACTCTCGGTCATGGACAAGACACGGCGGCTGCTGGAGCAGCGATTGGCCCCTTCGGCAAGCACGGTGACGGACGAGGTGCGCGTCGATCACCGCACGGCGGCGCTCGCCGCAGTGCTGCCGCAGGCGGCGCGCGACAACGACCTCGTCATCGTCTTCGGCGCATCCGCGGTCTCCGATGCGGAGGACGTCATCCCGGCGGCGATCCGTGCTGCGGGCGGCACCGTCGAGCATGTCGGCATGCCGGTGGACCCCGGCAACCTGCTGGTCCTCGGCCGCATCGGCGCCGTGCCTGTCATCGGCGCGCCGGGATGCGCGCGAAGCCCGAAGGAGAATGGTTTCGACTGGGTGCTGAACCGCATCCTCGCCGGCGAGCGGCCCGGCGCGCAAGAGATTACCGGCATGGGCGTCGGCGGTCTTCTCGCTGAGATCCCGACCCGGCCGCGGCCGCGCGACATCATCGAGCGGAAGGCCAAGGCACCTGTCGTCGCGGTGGTCGTGCTGGCGGCGGGGCGCGCCAGCCGCATGGGAGAGGCCGGCCATCACAAGCTTCTCGCCGAGTTCGACGGCAGGCCGCTCGTCCGCCGCTCGGTCGAGACGGCGCTCGCCCTCGGTTCGTCGCCCGTCGTGGTGGTCACCGGCCACCGGGCGGACGAAGTCGAGGCCGCGCTGGACGGTCTTTCGCCGCAGATCGTGCGCAATCCTGATTATGCGGACGGCATGTCGACGTCGCTGCGCTCGGGCCTTGCCGCCGTCGAGGCGGATTGCGACGGGGTCATGGTGGTTCTCGCCGACATGCCGAATGTCGGAACGGCGGATCTCCGCCGCCTCGTCGATGCGTTTGCGGCCCATGGCGGACGCGCCATCGTGCGAGCGTCCTCTGCCGGCAAGCGCGGCAATCCGGTGATCCTGCCGAAATCGACCTTCGAGGCGATCCGGACGCTCGGCGGCGACATCGGCGCGCGGCATATCGTCGAGAATGCGGGGCTGGAGATCGTCGACGTCGACCTCGGCCCGGCCGCCCATCTCGACGTCGATACGCCGGAGGCGATCATAGCTGCCGGCGGCGTGCTGAAAGGATAGGCGATGGACAATGACGCGATCGAGGAGATGTTCCAGTCGCTCGGCGGGATAACGATCCGGCGCATGTTCGGCGGCAAGGGCATCTATTGCGGCGGCCGGATCCTGGCGATCGACATCCGCGACGAGGTTCTCTTCAAGGCCGATGCCGAAAGCGCGCCGGCCTTCGAGGCCGCCGGCTGCCGCCAGTGGACCTATGAGGGCAAGAAGACCAAGGCGCCGGTGAAGATGCCCTACTGGTCGATCCCGGACGAGGCCTTCGACGACCCTGACATCATGGCCGAATGGGTACGCCGTGCCTATGAGGCGGCGCTTCGGGCAAAATAGGGACGGGCCACTTTCCCGCCGCATTTAAACTTGACTTGAATTATCAAGTTGTCCATTACCGGAGGAGCGGACCGTCGTCCGCGCGCATCTCTGCGCGGCGTCTCCGCCCGCCTGACGTTCAGGGCCGTTCGGAACATCGCGCCTCGTTCCGGTGAGGTATCCTGTGTCCGCTTCGACCCGTCTCGCGTCCAGCCTTCATGGCCGCACAGCCCTCGTCCTGCTCTTCGCTTTCGGCCTTTCCGCGCCGGTCCAGGCACAGGACGCGGCCAGCGAGACCACGACAGAGCTTGAGGAAATCACGGTCGAGGGCGCGCGCGGCGAAGAGGACATCGTCAATATCCCGGCTGCAGTCTCCTCTTCGGGGGCAGAGGTCGTGCAGGACCGCTTCGCCGGCAATCCGACGCAGGTGCTGCGCGCGACGCCCGGCACCTTCACCCGCGAACCCGCCGACCAGGCCGGCATCGTCGTCAATATCCGCGGCCTCCAGGGCATGGGGCGCGTCAACAGCATGATCGACGGCGTGCCGCAGACCTTCCGCAACCTGTCGGGCCACGGCGGCACCTTCGACAACCAGCTCTATATCGACCAGAACATGCTGGTCGGCGTCGACGTTTCGCGCGGTGCCGTCTCCGGTGCCGAGGGCATGGGCACGCTTGCAGGTGCTGCCAATTTCCGCACGCTCGAGATCGACGACGTGCTGATCCCCGGCCATGACTACGGCGTCATGACGACGGTGCGCGGCGGAACGAACGGCTTCGACTTCGCGCGGCTCGCCGCCGCCGGTCTTCGCGGCAGCTACGGCGAGGGCGAGGGGCAGGCGAGCATCGTCGGCGCGCTGAGCGGCACGATGAAGAGCGAATACGAAAACGGCGACGGCGTCACCTATCCCTTCGCCGGCTCGCAGCATCCGCAGTCGGGCCTGATGAAGATCGCGGTGTCGCCGACCTCGGACCATCACTTCTCGCTTGGCGGCGTCTGGTACGACAACGAATTCCTGCCCGGCAGCTCCGGCTATAACTGGGTCATCCAGAACCAGACCTACAGCGCCAAATACCGCTACCAGCCGGGCGACGACCTGTTCGACGTCTCGGCGCATGCCTATCTCAACATCACCGACCTGTCGTTCCGCGGCACCGATGGCAGCGTCAACACGTTCGACGGGCGCGAGGGCACGAATACGACGACCGGATTCGACCTCTCGAACCGCATGCGCTTCGATCTCTCCGACGAGACCGAGCTGAAGCTCTATTACGGCATCGCCTACAGCCACGATGAGTACGAGGGCAACGCGCAGCGCGGCGCCAACCCGGATGGAACGCTCGTCAAGGCCGGCGCCTTCAACGAGGCGACGATCAGCCACGGCATCTTCGACGTGACCGGTGGCCTGCGCTACGATTTCTGGTCGCTCGAGGGCGTCGATGGCTATTCGCTGCCCGGCACCAACGGATGCCCGGCAACCGGCGATCTCTGCCCCGGCAACACGATTGAGCGCGATGGTGGTGATTGGAACCCGAAGGTGACGGTCGCGGCGCGCCCGCTCGACTGGCTGCAGCCCTATGTCACCTATGCGCACACCTCGCGTCCGCCGACGGCGGCGGAAATGTTCTATCCCGGCGGCCACAGCTTCGACGGCACCGGCAATCCGATCAACAACAACCCCAATCTGGTGCCGGAGCGCAGCCGCGGCTGGGACGTCGGCGTCAACCTCGCTGCCGACGACCTGCTGACGGCGGGCGACCGCGCCTGGATGAAGATCGGCTATTTCCACAATGACGTGGAGAACTACATCACCTACGACGTCGACACGGACGGCGTGGCACGCTGGATCAACGCGCCGGGCACGACGGTGCTGAAGGGCGTGGAGATCGAGGGCGGCTACGATACCGGCCGCATCTATGCGAATGTCTCGGTCACGATCGCGGATACCGAGCAGCCGACCGGCCAGGTGCCGGGGGTCGGCTCGGACACCGGCACGCTGCCGGATGATTTCGCGACGCTCGATGCCGGCGTGCGCTTCCTCGACGAGACGCTGACGGTTGGCGGGCGCATGCGCTATGTCGGCGAAAGCACGCAGCTCTATATCGATGACGCCCGCGCCTTCCATCTCGACGCCTACACGCTGTTCGATGCCTATGCGACCTGGTCGATCAGCGAGAATGCCAAGCTCTTCGTCAATGTCGAAA
>CAMPIK010000350.1 GCA_946886325.1 uncultured Shinella sp. | reverse complement strand
CTCCTGGCACATGTCGGGCGAACTGATCGTGCTGATCATCCTCGGCGGCACCGGGCGGCTTTTCGGGCCGGTGGCGGGTGCCGCCCTCTATGTGCTGATCGAGCACAATCTCGGCGAGGTGACGGAGCGCTGGCAGTTCTTCCTCGGCCTCATCCTGCTTGCGACCGTGCTTTTCGCCCGCGGCGGCATTCTCGGACTGCTGGCCGGAAAGATGCGCCATGGCTGAGCCGGTTCTCGAAATAACAAAGCTCTGCAAGGCCTTCGGCGCCCTCCAGGCGACCGACGAGGTCAGCCTCGATCTGCGCCCCGGCGAAATCCACGCGCTGATCGGCCCGAACGGCGCAGGCAAGTCGACGCTGATCCACCAGATCTGCGGCACGCTCCGGCCGGACCGGGGGACGATCCGCCTCGCCGGCGACGACATCACCGCGCTTGGCGCCGCCGCCCGTGCGAAAAAAGGGCTCGGCCGCACGTTCCAGGTCTCCTCGGTCGCGCCGGCCTTCTCGGCACTGCGCAACGTCATGCTCGCCGTGCAGGCGCATCAGGGATCGAGCTTCCGCTTCTTCAAGCCGTCATCGACCGACCGCACGCTCAGCGAACCCGCGGCAGCGATCCTCGAACGCGTCGGCCTTGCCGGCCGCGCGACGGTCGCCGCTTCCGACCTGTCGCATGGCGAGCGGCGGCAGCTCGAAATCGCCATCGCGCTGGCGCTTCAGCCGAAGGCCTTCCTGCTCGACGAACCGATGGCCGGCATGGGGCCGGAGGGCTCGAAGGTGCTGACGGGTTTCCTCGACGGGCTGCGCGCCGAAGCGCCGATCCTGCTTGTCGAGCACGACATGGACGCCGTCTTTGCGCTCGCCGACCGCATCTCGGTCCTCGTCTATGGCCGGATCATCGCCAGCGGCACGGTCGATGAGATCCGCAGCGATCCGGCCGTGCGCGCCGCCTATCTCGGAGATCACGGCTGATGCTGCTGGAGGTTCGCGACATCACCGCCTTCTACGGCACCAGCCAGGCGCTCTTCGGCGTCGACCTGTCCCTGTCTGAGGGCGAGGTGCTGGCGCTGATGGGCCGCAACGGCATGGGCAAATCGACGACGATCCGCGCGATCTGCAACCTGACGCCGCCGAAATCAGGCACGATCGCGTTTGCCGGCCGGTCGACGGCAGGGGAAGCTGCCTTCCGCGTCGCGCGCCGCGGCATCGGACTGGTGCCGGAGGGCCGGCGCTGCTTCCGCTCGCTGACGGTGCGGGAAAACCTCGTCGCGGCAGCGAGGCCGGGACGATGGACGCTCGACGGCGTCGCCGAGCTCTTTCCGCGCCTTGCCGAGCGGCGCGACCAGCGCGCGGAGACGCTGTCCGGCGGCGAACAGCAGATGCTGGCGATCGGCCGCGCGCTGACGACCAATCCGCGTCTTCTCATCCTCGACGAGGCGACCGAGGGGCTCGCACCCGTCATCCGGGCCGACATCTGGCGCGCCATCCGCACGCTGAAGAGCGAAGGCCTCTCCATCCTGCTGGTCGACAAGACGCTCGCCGAACTCCTGCCCGTCGCCGATCGCTGCGTCATCCTGGAGAACGGCCGCTCCGTCTGGACCGGCACGCCCGGAGGCATCGATGACGCGGTGAAGGACCGCTATCTCGGCGTCTGACGGGCCGGACCTTCCTTGGCACGTTCCGCTACGCTTGGTAACCCCGGCAAAAGCTCGCGGGGCACCTGACAACGCGCCAGGTGCCCCGCTGTCCGAGATTAGCTGTTCTCGTCGCATTCCGTGATTTCGCAGACGGATTCCTCGGTCGTCTTGCTGGCACACTCGTTCAGGGCGCGCTCGCGGGCATCGTCTTCGTTGTCGAAGCTGTAGCTGTAGCCGTAGCTGCCTTCTTCGGACACGGCGATGCAGCCCCACGCGAAGGCGGAATTGGCGGGCAGGGTCACGGTAAAGGCGAGAGCAAGGGCGGCGAGAGCGACGTTCACTTTTCTGGTCATCTTGTATCTCCGAATTCTGAGGATGTTTGCCGAATTTCTGCTGTGCGCTTAGCTGGAGCGGCAGCGGCCGGTCTTCGTCGTCTCCTTGTCGCCGTCGTCATAGGCGATGCCGATTCTCTCGCCGGCAAGCGAGGCGATGGTGCCCGGGTACCACGTGCCCTGGCCCTTGAAGTTGCATTCGACCTTCATGCCGATCATCCAGTCATAGGGCCTGACGGAGTCGAGCCGAACGGTCTCGCGGTCGCCATCGTCGTAGCGGATCGTGATCTTGCCGCCGTTGATTTTCTCGACAATGCCTGGAAACCAGTAGCCGGCGCCCTTGTAGTTTCCGAGCACCCAGTCGCCGGCAGTTTGCGCATGCGCAATTGATCCGCAGCAGGCGACGAGGCCTGCCGCAAGGGCCGCAGCCAACATTGTTCTCAATGGATTCTCCTCTGGGCGAACACCCATATGATCCCGCCATGATTGGCGAGAGCGTCATGACGAGTGGTCATGGACGGAGGAGAAACGGAATGCCCGCTGCGGATATTCGCTCGCCTGCAAAAATAAATAGGATTTGCCAGTTTCTTCAAGGGCTTTCAGGGAACATCGGGGTTTGGAAGCGTGCCAGTCGCGGATAGAAAGACGGAGGTCAGGAGGGATATCCGACCGGGGTATCTCTCGAGTAACGTCCATGAAATATTGCCGCGCATGAAATGCCATCATGCATCGGCCGGAAGGGCCTTGTTGAAATTCTACTTTCTGACGTCGCAAGAACGGCCGCGACCCGACAATCAATCCTGCCCGATGTTGCCTCGCACCTCCCTGTTGCATAAGCTTGCCTTCAATCGCCGGTGGTGGAGGCAAAAACGTGAATCTGTTCTTCTGGAAACGGCCATCCCGGCCTGCCCGGCTACCCTATCAGCGGGATGCGCACGACCGTCATGTTCTCTTCCGGCCATCGGATGTCGATGCCGGCAGGCAAGCCGGATTCGAATCGCTCGCCCGCATTGACGACGAAAATTTCGAAAGCCGTTTCCTGGAGCTTTTTCCGGATGCGGGAAGCATCAAGGTCGCGGCCCGGCACGCCTCCGCGCCGTCCGATACCCTGTCCGCGATCTTCGGAGCCCGCAACAGCGACGAACTGAAGCGGAAAATCACGCGGGCGGCACCGGGCAGCCATGGCGGACGCTTCGACATCCTGAGAAAGATACCGCCTGAGGACATTCACCGGATGCAGCGCGGCAAGAACTGGATTGGCGATCTCTACGCTGCCGATCTCGTGATGAACACGCTCACCGCGGCCGGCGTTTCGCTTGCCGACGGTTCCGTCTTTCTCGACTATGGCGGGTCCAGCGGCTCGCTTCTGCGCGTTCTGGCTTGCACCTATCCGGCGATCAGCTTTATCGGAACCGACCCGGTGCGCGCGTCAATACAATGGGCGAGCGACAATCTCTCGACCGGCAACCTCAAATTTCTCGACCAGGAGCAGCGGCCGCCGATTTCAGCGATCGAAACGGCCAGCATCGACTGCATTACCGCGATCTCCATTTTCTCCCATCACGGCTACGGCGCCTTCGAGGCCTGGATGGCGGAGATGCACCGCATCCTGAAGCCGGGCGCGGTCCTGCTGTTCACCGCCCATGGTCCAGGTTCCGTGCTCAACTACCAGGCGCAGGGCATCAAGCCGACATTGCGCTACGAACGGATCGCGCATTATCTCTACGCTGGCGGCTTCGCCTTCGAGGAGGTCTGGATCGAGAAGGACGACGCCGGCAACGATGCGACAACCGCCGACTGGGGCAACGCCTTCTATACGCGGGAAACGGTCGAGCGCCTGCTGGGCAGCGGCTTCAAAACCGAATATTTCGGCCCGCGCGGAAACCAATCGAACCAGGACGTCTATGTCGTCAGAAAGGTTTAGGGCGAACCGACCGCGTCTTGCCGCTCATCG
>CAMPIK010000349.1 GCA_946886325.1 uncultured Shinella sp. | reverse complement strand
GCAAGCCGCGTCAGGTCGGCAAGCGTCTGGTCGTGCAGGTCCATGCCGATGCGCTGACGCTCCTGTTCCAGCGCTTCCGTCAGCTTCAATGCGCCCTGGCGAAGCCCTTCCTCGCGGGCACGCGCCTCCGCCTCGACGATCGCCGAGCGCTGTGCCTGTTCGGCGGCGCGCAGGGCATAGAAATAGGGGGTCAGCAGATCGGCAATGATGCGGGCGCGCTCGACGTCCTCCATCGTATAGACATCAGGCGTCTGCGAGGAGCACGAAAGCGCCGCGATGATCGTGCCCTGCACCTTCATCGGCACATGCACCCGGCTTCTAAGCGACTGTTCGACGATCGGCCGCTTGAAGGCGCCGTCGAAATGGAAGCGCAGGTCCACCATCGCGTCATCCGTCAGCATGTAGTCGACCTCGCCGCGGAGCAGCGAGCGGATCGGGCTGTTGACGACGGGCGCGCCGGCGAGCGTTCCCCAGGCGGTTTCCATGCCGGTCTCGTAGGCCGTGTGGTAGTTGCCGTCTTCCAAGAGCACGCAGACGTCGAGATGGTCGTGCGGAATGATATGCGCGACTTCGGCCGCCACCGAACGGATGGCCGAACGGAAGTCGAGCTGCCCGGCGAGCAGGCGCGATATGCCGAGATAGTGATCGAACTGGGCTGCCGGCGACTGGTGCAGCATGGCCGTTTCCTCCCGAGGCGGCAGAACTCCCCGATCCGCCGCATTCGTCCTGTCAGTAAGCGCCCGCAAGGCCACCGGCGTCTTGCGTGAACCCGCAACATATTGCGCAGAACCCGCAAATAACTTGCCGCCTTCAGCCTGTACAGGCCGGCCCGTCTCCCGCATCCTGCCCTTACTGAGAGGAGGAAGCTCAGTGCAAGAACAATTTTCATCCGGTCCATCGGGGGCAGGGGTGAAGCGATCCGCCGACAGGCGCGATCATCAGGGAGGAAAGACATGACATTCCACAAGATGCTTCTGGCATCGGTCGCCATTGCGTGCGCCGCCATGCCTGTTTCCGCACTCGCCGACACGTCGGCCAAGAAGATCGCGCTCTCCAACAACTATGCCGGCAACTCCTGGCGCCAGGCCATGCTGACAAGCTGGGAGAAGGTGACCGGCGAGGCCGTGAAGGCCGGTATCGTCGCGGCCGCCGACCCCTTCACCACGGCCGAGAACCAGGCGACCGAGCAGGCCGCGCAGATCCAGAACATGATCCTTCAGGGCTATGACGCGATCGTGCTCAACGCTGCCTCGCCGACGGCGCTGAACGGCGCCGTCAAGGAAGCCTGCGATGCCGGCATCACGGTCGTCTCCTTCGACGGCATCGTGACCGAGCCCTGCGCATGGCGCATCGCCGTCGACTTCAAGGAAATGGGCCGCAGCCAGGTCGAATACTTGTCGGGCAAGCTGCCGGATGGCGGCAACCTGCTTGAAATCCGCGGCCTCGCCGGCGTCTTCGTCGATGACGAGATCTCCGCAGGGATCCATGCCGGCGTTGCGCAGTTCCCGCAGTTCAAGATCGTCGGCTCGGTGCATGGCGACTGGGCGCAGGACGTGGCGCAGAAGGCCGTTGCCGGCATCCTGCCGAGCCTGCCGGAGATCGCCGGCGTCGTCACGCAGGGTGGCGACGGTTACGGTGCCGCACAGGCGATTGCCGCCACCGACCGCAAGATGCCGATCATTGTGATGGGCAACCGCGAAGACGAACTGAAGTGGTGGAAGGAACAGAAGGACGCCAACGGCTACGAGACCATGTCCGTCTCGATCGCGCCCGGCGTCTCGACGCTCGCCTTCTGGGTCGCCCAGCAGATCCTCGACGGCAAGGAGGTCAAGAAGGACCTCGTCGTGCCGTTCCTGCGCATCGACCAGGACAACCTTGAAACGAACCTGGCCAATACGCAGGCCGGCGGCGTCGCCAACGTGGAATACACGCAGGAAGACGCCATCAAGGTCATCGAAGCCGCGAAATAAGCCTCCCGGGCGACTGCCGCGCGGCCGCGAATGGCCGCGCGCTTTTCTTTTATCGAGCAGGCGACGGCGGCCATGGCGACAGACATGACGAAGGCGGTGATCGAGGTCGACGGCGCCAGGGTGAGCTTCGGCGCCGTCAAGGCGCTCGACGGCGTGACGCTTCGCGTGATGCCGGGCGAATGTATCGGCCTCGTCGGCCACAACGGCGCCGGCAAGTCGACCATCGTCAATGTCATCAACGGCGGGCTGACGCCGCAGGAGGGAACGGTCGCCAGCGACGGCGAACGCCTCGACCGCTACGGCATCGCGATTGCGCGCAGCCGCGGCGTGCGCTGCGTCTTCCAGGAACTGTCGCTCTGCCCCAATCTGTCGATCGTCGAGAACACGCGCATCATGCATCGCGATCTCGGCGGCTTCGGCTGGCGCAAGACGGCCGCGCAGGTGATCGAAAAAAGCCTCGACGCGGTCTTTCCGGGCCACGGCATCGACAGCGGCCAGACGGTGGGCGACCTGTCGATCGCCGAACGCCAGATGGTCGAGATCGCCATGGCCTTTTCGGATGCCGGCATCGCGCCGCGCCTCGTCATTCTCGACGAGCCGACGTCCTCGCTCGACGCAAGCCTCGCGCGCCAGATGCTGGACCATGTCCGGCGTTTCGTCGAGGCGGGCGGCGCCGTCATCTTCATCTCGCACATCCTGCATGAAATTCTGGAGACATCGGACCGCATCGTCGTCATGAAGGACGGGCGGGTGGTTGCCGAAAGGCCGGCGCGCGATTTCGATCATCACGGTCTCGTCGAGGCGATGGGCAGCGTTGCAAGGGAGGATGCCTTCCAGCGATCCGCGCGCGAACTTGCCGCAGCACCGGTCGTCCTGAAGCATCAGTCGGCCGGCCTGTCCTTTACCGCGCGCCAGGGCGAGATCATCGGGCTCGCGGGTCTTGCCGGACACGGCCAGACCGAGTTGCTGCTGGCGCTCCATGCCGCGCAATCGAACAACTGGTGGCCGCGGCACGATCCGCTCGTCACCTTCGTCGCCGGCGACCGGCGGCTGAACGGCGTCTTCGAACTCTGGAGCATCCTTCGCAACTTTTCGATCGCTTCGCTCGGCGACCTCTCCGGGCGCGGTATCGTCAGGACGGCGGATGAAGACGCGCGCGGCGCCGACTGGAAGCGCCGCATCGAGATCCGCACGCAGGACATGGACAACGGCATCCTGTCGCTCTCCGGCGGCAACCAGCAGAAGGTGCTCTTCGCCCGGGCGCTGGCGACCCGCGCGCCTGTCATCCTGATGGACGATCCGATGCGCGGCGTCGATGTCGGCACCAAGCAGGAGGTCTACGAGATCATCCGGCAGGAGGCCGCCAAGGGCCGCACCTTCGTCTGGTATTCGACCGAGATGGACGAAGTGCGGCTCTGCGACCGGGTCTATGTCTTCCGCGAGCGCGTCATCACGGCCGAACTCGTCGGCGACGACGTCAACGAAACGAACATCATCGCCGCCTCCTTCGAGGGAGTGGCGGCATGAAGCTGCGCATCACATCCGACACGATGCGGCTTGCCATACCGGCGCTTTCGCTGACGATCCTGCTCGCCGCCGTCTTCTGGCTCCAGCCGCGCGCGATGAGCTATATCGGGCTCAACCTGCTCTTCAATCTCGCCGTGCCGATCGCGCTCGCAACGATCGCCCAGATGCTGATCATGTCGGTCAACGACCTCGATCTCTCGATGGGCACCTTCGTCAGCTTCGTCGCCTGCGTCACCGCCACCTTCCTCAACGACGCGCCGCTGGTTGGCGTGCTGATCCTCGCCGCCGCGATTGCCGCCTATGCGGGCATCGGTGTCGTCATCTATCTCAGGAACCTGCCCTCAATCGTCGTGACGCTCGGCATGAGCTTCGTCTGGGGCGGGCTCGCCGTGCTGCTTTTGCCGGCGCCGGGCGGGCAAGCGCCGGACTGGGTGCGCTGGCTGATGAC
>CAMPIK010000348.1 GCA_946886325.1 uncultured Shinella sp. | reverse complement strand
CGTATTTGATGCCGGCCTCGTACTGGTAGCCTTCTTCCGGAACGAAGGCGTCGGTGGCGCTGACGCCGACGATCGGGTTGAAGAAGGTCGCAGCACTCACATAGGGCGTCACGCCGTTGTCGAACTCGTAGGCGAGGCCGACGCGGCCGCTGAGCGCGCTGTCGTTGGTCTCGTAGCTGGTGCCGATGACGGCGTCGGACAGCGTGTCGACATAGTCGTAGCGGCCGTTCAGCGTCACGAGCCAGCCGCCGCCGAAGCGGATCTGGTCCTGCGCATAGACGCCGACCTGCTGCTGGGTCACGATCTGGTCGAGATAGACGAAGTTCGCACCCTGCGGCGTGTCGTAGATCGGGTCGGTCGCGCTGATCGAGGTCGCGCCGCAGCAGGCCTGGATATGGTCGAGCCGGTAGTATTTGTAGTCGACGCCGAGCAGGAAGTTGTGGCTGAGCGCGCCGGTGTCGAACTGCATCTCGGCGCGGTTGTCGATGGCGAACGTATCGACCTTCGACGTCGCCTCGAAGCCGATGCGGTTCAGCTGGTAGTCGGGGCCGGTCGGCGTGCCGCCGATCCAGCCGAAGGTATAGGGGCCGTTTTCATATTTGTAGAGATGGCCGTAGCGGACGTTCTGCGACAGCTTGATGCCGTTTTCGAGTTCGTGGCTGAACTCGTAGCCGACCATCTGCTGGTCGTAGTGGCCGCGGTCGATGTCGGGCTCGCCGTAGAAGGCGTCGCGCGAAATCTTGCCGAAGGGCGCATCGACGACCGTGCCGACATAGGGCAGGAAGCCGTTGCCGACATGCACCTGTTCCAGCGCGCCGACATAGCCGTAGAGCGTCAGGCTCGTCGCGTCGGTCGGCTGGTAGGTCACCTGCGGCATGATGAAGCCGCGCAGGTCCTCGGAGAAATCCGTGTAGTTGTCGCCGCCGGCGACCTTGCCGGTGAGCCGGTAGGTGAGCGTGCCGTCGTCGGTCAGGCGGTCGTTGAAGTCGAAGCCGAAATAGCCGTTGCCGTCGCTGTTGATGCCGGTCTCGGTATAGTAGAGGCGCTCGTCCTGCGGCCGCTTGCGCGCCAGGTTGACGATGCCGCCCGGATTGGAGCCGCCATAGAGCACGGAGGCCGGGCCTTTCAGCACTTCCACGCGCTCCAGCATGAAGGGATCGAACTGGAAGCCGCCGAAGCCGTAGCTGTAGAGGTTGAGGCCATCCAGGAAGACGCCGGTCTGCGTCGCGTCGAAGCCGCGGATGTAATACCAGTCGGTGTCCGGATCGGTGCCGAAGGGCTCGGCGGTGACGCCCGGCGTATAGCGCAGGATCTCGTCGATCTTGTTGACGACGCCGCGATCCTGGAATTCCTCGCGCCCGATGACGGAGACCGATTGCGGGATCTCGTTCAGCGGCGTGGCGGTCTTCGAGCCGGTCGCGGTCTGTTTCGCGACATAGCCCTCGACCGGGCCGGTGGCGGCATCGGCCGTCCCGGCGCCGCCTTCCACGACGACCTGCTCCAGCGTCGTCGTCGGTTGCTGCGCCAGCGCCAGGCCTGCGCCTGCCGCCGTCAATGCCAGTGCCGCCACGCCTGATTTCAGCAGGCGGTCGAATGTCGTCCCCGGTACTCTCTGCATGTTCTACCCCATTTTACACCAGACGCACGCCATCCGGCGTTCGTCATCGACCCTGATCGCATTTTAAGATGAGTGGATATATCAACTAATGCGGCGGGGCTTGTCTCGAACCACGACTTTTGAACATTCTTGGGCAAAATTCCGCATTGCACACAGCCGGACGGCCAATCGGCGGAACAGGCGTTTCAGGCCCGGTTGGACTTCTTCCAGTTGGATGGCGTCATGCCGACATGGCGGCGGAAGGTCCGGGTGAAATGGGCCTGGTCCGAAAAGCCGGTCTCGGCGGCGATCTCGGTCAGCGGCGCATCGGCCGTCATAAGCCGTTGTTTGACCTGCTCGATGCGGGCCAGCATCTGCCACTGGTGCGGCGCCATGCCGGTCGAGGCCTTGAAGGCGTGGCTGAAATGGGATTGCGAAAGCCCCGTCACCTGCGCCAGTTCCTCGAGCCGGATGCCGCGCAGGCAATGGGCCTCGATGAAGTCGGTGGCGCGGCGAAGCTGCCATGCAGCGAGCTGGCTGCGCTTGCGGCCCTTCGGCGGGCCAAGCCGCATGAGATCGACGAAGAGCGCCATCGTCAGCCCGTCGCCATAGAGATCGTGCAGCGGGTCGGGATTGTCGCATTCGGCGGCGATCAGTTCGGCGAGCGCGATGAAGCGCGGATCCTGGAACATCAGCCGCGGGCAATCGATCTTCGTCCGGTCGATGTCGTCCATCAGCCGGCGGCTCAGCGTCTCGATGTTGAAATGCAGGTCGAGATGGCGGATCGACTGCACGTCCTTGAGGTCGGCCCACAGTTCCATGCCGGCGGGAATATAGGACAGTGTATGGCGGCGCTGGCTGAGGGCCGGGTCGTTGCGGCCGGGCCGGAAATTCACATGGCTTCCGGCGCCGCCCTTCAGGTCCAGCACGACGATCAGGCGCGGGTCCTCGCCGACATAATACCCGCCCGCGCCCGGCGCGCATTCCACGTCCCACAGGTCGGCGACGATTCCGTTCCAGGTCCGCCGGCGCAAATCGCCCTGAACGGAAAAACCCTCGATCCTGTTGTGCATGCGCGGCTGAAACGTCACGCCCATGGTCTCCTGAAGAGTCGCACGCTGCCGGATGGCAGTTGATTAAAGCTTCTGTTTTTTGTCAAGTTTAATAGCTGAAACAAGCACGCCTTGCAATTCCCTCGATTCGGGTATTCGCCCGGTGCGGGAGCGTATGCCCGTTCTGCTGACCCTGCGCTCTGGCTTCCCGGTGTGGTTGCCGACGGCGCCCGCGCCGGCAATTTTCACAAAACGGTATATTCATTTCGTCAAATTATTGCATGTGCGAAAAGATTTTTCCGAATCCAATTATCATACCAATGCAGCAGCATAATTTTCTAAAAATTGGCCGTCGCCATTGACAAGAATCCCGGATCAAACTATCTCATCGGACAATGCACGAGGGCCGCGTGCAGTCGATTTTTCCGGCCTGCAACGGACCTGGTTGGGTCCGATTTGACCAGAGGGAGAGTGTCATGACCGTGCCTGGCTGCGTCGCCTCCGCTTGTGGTGTGTTCTCCTGTCGCGGAACGATTTCGGGGAAACGGCGTTCGGCATCCGGCCGAATGTGACCTGATCCCCTCATTCGATTGAATCGCATATTTTTAGATGGCTGCGGCAGTGCTGCGGCGGGAGTTCCTTATGGAAAAGCAAGTTATCGAAGTTGGCGGCGAGGCCGTCGGAGTTGTCGTCCCGGACCAGGGCGGTTTCAAGTTCGTCGCTGTCAAGTATCACGTCTGGGCGCTGGATTCGCAGCGCTTCAATTCGGCGGATGAAGCACGCGCCGCGATCCGCAAGCTGATGGCGAAGCCGCGCGCTGTTGCGCCGGAAACGCTTGTCGCGGCGGATGCGACCCATTCCGGCATCGCCGCCGCCTGACAGGCGGGCGGCGAGCGACCGCTCGCATGCCGGCGCCGCATCGTTCCAGTCCGTTCGGGCGGCTGACGCTCTTTCCAGCCGTCCCGCGTTTCTCTAGAATTCCCGTTCCATCATCCCATATTCCTTCAGCCGACGCGGCTTCTGCTCTGCGCGGCAAGCGGAGTCCCCACATGTCCCATCCCGTTCTCGCCCCGTCCCATGTTGCCGTCGTCACGGGGGCTGCCTCGGGCATCGGCCTTGCGGCCGCCCTGCGCTTCGCGAAGACCGGGATGAAGGTGGTGCTTGCGGATCTCGCGGGCGAGAAGCTCGACGATGCCGCAGCGGCGGTTTCCGCCGAAGCGCCGGGCGGTGGGCGTGACGTGATTGCCGTCGCGACCGATGTCGCCGACCCGCAGTCGCTTGCCGTGCTGGCAAAGGTCGC
>CAMPIK010000347.1 GCA_946886325.1 uncultured Shinella sp. | reverse complement strand
CTCGCTCGTCTGGACCGAGCGCACGGACGATGCCCGCCGGCTGATCGAAAGCGACGACCTCGTCTTTGAGGAGGAACTGGAACGCCGCTTCGGCTACAAGCTCGGCGCGCTCAAGGTCGCCGGCGGCCGCAAGGCCTTTCCGCTCGGCCTGACGCTGGCGCGTGCCTTCATCGCGCCGCGCTTCGCGCTTGCCGGTGACGCCGCGCACGGCATCCATCCGATTTCGGGCCAGGGCCTCAACCTCGGCTTCAAGGACGTCGCAGCCCTTGCCGAGACGGTCGTCGAGGCCGACCGGCTTGGCCTCGACATCGGTTCGCTCGCCGTGCTCGAGCGCTACCAGACCTGGCGCCGCTTCGACACGTTCCGCATGGGTGTCACGACCGATGTGCTGAACCGGCTGTTTTCCAACGACGTGACGCCGGTGCGCATGCTCCGCGACCTCGGCCTCGGCATCGTCGACCGGCTGCCCGGCCTCAAATCCTATTTCATCCGGCAGGCGGAAGGCACGGGCGGCGGCGGCCACCCCCGGATGCTCGTCGGCCAGCCGATCTGACGTTTGCGGGATCAGTCCTTGATCTGGCGCGCCTCGGAGACCAGCATGATCGGGACACCGTCCCGGATCGGATAGGCAAGGCGCGCGCGCTCCGAGACGAGCTCGTTGAGCTCCCGGTCATAGGTGAGGCGGCCCTTCGTCAACGGGCAGACGAGCAGCTCGAGCAATTTCGGATCGACGCGGCTCTTCGGGTTGGCATCCATGACAGATCCTACTGCAGCACCGTGCCGATATCGCCGAAATTGCGCGCCAGAACAATCTCGGTGATGGCAATCAGCGTTTCGGCCCGCGTCTTCAGGTCCGGCGCCTCCAGCAGCGCCTGCTTCTCCGCCGGCCCGTAGGGCGACATCATCGACATGGAATTGACCAGCGTCGTATTGCTCGCGCGCTCCACGCTTTCCCAGTCCGCCTCCAGCTTGTTGGCGTCGAGATAGGCGCGGAAGGCCGCAAGCAGCGCTTCGCGATCGACGCTCCCCTCGTCTTCGGCCTGGCTGAGATCGGACATGAAGGGGGCGATGCGGAAGCTGCGATAGGCCTTGGTGCTGCGTGTCTCGCTGAGCAGGCGATAGCGGCAGATGCCGGTCAGCGACAGAATATAGCGGCCGTCACCGGTTTCGGCGTAGGAGGTGATACGGCCGAGGCAGCCGACCTGGCAAAGCGCCGGGCAATCCGCCGTCGGATCGGTCTCGCGATGTTCGCCGAACACCGGCTGGACCATGCCGATCAGCCGGCTGCCGGCCAGCGCGTCGTCGAACATCGAGAGATAACGCGGCTCGAAGACGTTGAGCGGCAACTGTCCGCCGGGCAGGAGAAGCGCGCCGGTCAGCGGAAAGACCGGGACGACGTCCGGGAGATCGCCGGGTTTCAGATATCGTGCATTTCCCACCTGCATCGCCGTGCCTTCCCATCGCATGCCGTGCCGCCGCCTGCCGTTTTCGGCCTTGAATTCCGGCGAGGGCGCAATCTCCCTGAAATGGGACTGGCCGCAAAATTCTCAAGGTGCGGGCGGGCGATCCGCCTGGGTCAGGAAAACAGGATGGAGGAGAGCCGGCGCCGGGCCGAGATGGTGGCCGGATCCTTGGCGCCCCAGACGTCGAAGAACTGCAGCAGTTCGCGCCGCGCGCCGTCGTCCTCGAAGGTGCGATCGCGCCGCATGATCGTCAGCAGATGCTCGGCGGCTGCCTCGCGGTCGCCTTCGACATTGCGGATCTTCGCAAGCTTCATGCGCGCGTCGTGATCGTCCGGGTTCGCGGCGAGAGCCGCCTCGAGCGCCGACGGGTCGCCGAGCTTGCGCGCCTCCTCGATCTGGTCGAGCTTCGTCAGGACCGCGACGATCGCCGGGTCGCCGGCAACCGTTTCCGGCAGGTTCGAAAGAGCCTGGCGGGCATTGTCATGCTGTCCGGCGGCGATCATGCAATCGGCCATACCGGCGAGCGCCGTGGCATTCTCGGGATCGGCCTGGAGGATCGCGCCATAGAGATCGGCCGCACCGCCGAGATCGCCGGCGTCGAACAGCGCCTTCGCTTCGGCAAGGATCGCCTCGATCTCGGCCTTCTCGTCGGCGCCGGCGGGGCCTGCGATTTTATCGATAAAGGCGCGCACCTGGCTTTCCGGCACCGCGCCCATGAAGCCATCGACCGGGCGTCCGCCGACAAAGGCGACGACGGCAGGGATCGACTGGATGCCGAGCTGGCCGGGGATCGACGGATGATCGTCGATATTGAGCTTGACCAGCTTCACGCGGCCGGCGGCCTCGGTGACCACCTTTTCGATGATCGGCTGGAGCTGCTTGCACGGGCCGCACCACGGCGCCCAGAAATCGACGAGAACCGGCTGGTGGCGCGATTCCTCCAGCACGTCCTGGGCAAAGCTCGCCGTCGTCGTGTCCTTGACGAGCCCGCCCGCCGGGGCGGCGGCGCCATAGGATGCGGCTGCGTTCAACTGGCCGCCGAAAGAGGCTGCGTAAGGATTGTCGCCTGTGCTCATTGTCGTCTCCCGAAAGCGGAAACCGCCTTCCTTTGCCTCGATTTCGTCCCGCGCGTCGCCGCAGATGGCCAGAAGATCGTATGTCAGGCCGTGACTTTCAAGACAAGCGGCGAATGGCCGGTCGCCTCGATGAAGCGGAGAAGATCGGCGGCTGCGATCGACGTCGTCGCATCGTTGCGCAGCGGGTGGGCATTGATCACGTCGTAGCGCATGAGGTCCGCGTCGAGGATGATCTTTACCTTGCCGTCGCGGTCGTTGATCACGCCGAACGCCGTCACCGCGCCGGGGATAACGCCGAGATACTCCATCAGCTTTTCCGCCCTGCCGAAGGAGACCTTGCTTGCCGCCCCGATCAGCGTATGCACCGTCTTGAGATCGACAACCGCGTGCTCTTCCACAGTCAGCAGGAAATAGTTGTCCTTCTTGTCCTTGAGAAAGAGGTTTTTCGTATGGCCGCCGGGGATTTCGTCGCGCAGCGCGACCGATTCCGCAACGGTGAAGACCGGCGCATGCGTCTTCGTTGCATGCGCGATCCCGAGCCCGTCGAGAAAGGCGAAGAGGTCGCGGTCGCTCGTCGGAGGCGCGCCGCCCCCGTCCGTTTCCGCTTCGACCGTCTCGTGATTCGTCCCGTCCATATCGCTGCCTCTTCAAAATCGTTGATGCCGTGCATCGGCCAGCCCCACTGCAGGGTTGGTGCCATGCATGGGCCGGTGGCGCTCGGCGGAAACCGCACCCTACCGCCGCCCGCGATTGCCCGCTGTCCGGCAAGCGCCAGCACCTGCCGCTCCGACGGCGCGGCTTGCGCCGGTAGAAACGCGGTTCGGGGCCGTCCGCGCAACTCCCGTCCGGAAATCCAGATAGTCCGCATGTCCTTGCGAGGCAATCGCATTTGGGGAAAATGCCGCCACCGCCGGCGGCTTCCGCCCGGCGATTTTTTCTCGCGACCGCGTCATTTCCCTGTTGCATTTGCCGGAACCTTGGGCCATATAGCGCCCGTCGCCGCAGCGCGGTGACCCACGGTCGCAGACTACCCCGGACCGATGGATTTGAGCGGGTGTAGCTCAGGGGTAGAGCACAACCTTGCCAAGGTTGGGGTCGGGCGTTCGAATCGCCTCACCCGCTCCAGTTTCCCAAAGACGTTCAAAGCCTCGGTCCGCCGGGGCTTTTGTGTTTTCCGGTGCGGCTGGGCGCGCGCGCTTCGCCATCGACGAGCGGACATCTCGCCGTGGAGCCCATCCAGTCGTAGCGCCAGATCTAATTCGAGGGCGACGACCGGATCTGTCAAGCGCCGCCCGCGCCGCTCAAGCGGCTGTCGGACTGTTTTGACGCGAGCGCCGAGAGCCTCGGCGGCACGACCAAGATTGTGCTGGCCGTCCAACGAGGAGAGCGGCGTGTCCTTCAGGATCGCCTGCTCTATC
>CAMPIK010000346.1 GCA_946886325.1 uncultured Shinella sp. | reverse complement strand
GTCGCCGCGGCGAAGGCGAAGACATCCGGATCGGGATTGGTGGCAGCACCCGACATGTAGCGGCGGTTGGAGAAGAGGTTCGCCGTGCCCCAGAGCAGCTTGACGCCGGTCTCGGCCTGCTTCTTCTCGAAATAGTCGACGATCTCGTTGAGGTTCTTCGTGTTCTCGACGAAGTCCTTGCCTTCCGGCCGCACGTCGGCGTCATGGAAGCAGTAGAAGGGCACACCGAGAAGCTGGAAGAATTCGAAGGCGACATCGGCCTTCAGCTTCGCCGCCTGCATGGTGTCCTCGAACCAGGGGCGCTGGAAGGTCTGGCCGCCGAAGGGGTCGCCGCCCGGCCAGACGAAGGTGTGCCAGTAGGCGACGGCGAAGCGCAGGTGATCCTCCATGCGCTTGCCCATGACCATCTCGTCGGGATTGTAGAAGCGGAAGGCCAGCGGATTGGTGCTGTCAGGGCCTTCATATTTGATCTTGGCAATATCGCCGAAGAAGCCTGTGCTCATGGATGTCTCCTCTTAATTTTCGTGTGATCGGGTGGTTCAAACCGTGGCGGCGCTGATTGCCGGATAAAGCCGGCGATAGCGCTGGTAAGCGTCCTCATAGGCGGCGGCATGCGCCTTTTCCGGCTCGATCGTCTCTGCGGTGGCCGGCGCCGTGCAGACCGCTACGGGATCGGCGCCGGTGGCAGCAACGAGACCGAGGCGCGCGGCGCCGAAGGCCGCGCCGAAATCGCCGTCGGCGGGAAGATCGACCGGCAGGCCAAGCGCGGTGGCGATCGACTTCAGCCAGTAGCGCGAGCGCGAGCCGCCGCCGATGGCGGTGACCCGTGTCAGGCGGGTACCGGCGGACTTCAGCGCCTCCAGGCTGTCGCGGATCGCGAAGGACACGCCTTCGAGCACGGCCTGGGTCAGCACGATACGGTCGCTCTCATGACCAAGGCCGGCGAAGGCGCCGCGGATCGCCGCATCGTTGTGCGGCGTGCGCTCGCCGGAGAGATAGGGCAGGAAGGTCACGCCTGATGGAGCCTTCAGCGTATCGCCGAGTTCCTTCGTCAGGTCGGCGGCGGATGCGCCGGTGACGCGCGAATGCCAGTTGAGCGCGTCGGTCGCCGACAGGATGACGCCCATCTGGTGCCAGGTGGCGGGCAGCGCATGGCAGAAGGCGTGCACGGCGCTTTCCGGGTTCGGCAGGTAGCTGCCGTTCGCCGCAAAGAGCACGCCGGAGGTGCCGAGAGAGACGAACGCCGCACCCTCACTGACCGTGCCCATACCGCAGGCCGACGCCGCATTGTCCCCGGCCCCGCCGGCAACGACGACGCCCTGACCGAGACCCCACTTGGCAGCAAGCTCGGGGCGCAGCGTGCCGGCGGCATCCGTGCCCTCGACAAGGTCAGGCATCTGCTTTTCTTCGAGCTCGGTTGCGGCAAGCAAATCGGGCGACCACGCGCGCTTGCCCGTGTCGAGCCAGGAGGTGCCAGCCGAATCCGACATTTCCGACATGTGCTCGCCGGTCAGCCAGAAACGCAGGTAGTCCTTCGGCAGCAGCACCCAGCGCAGCTTGGCAAAGGTCTCGGGCTCGTTGTTCTTCACCCAGGCGAGCTTGGGCGCCGTGAAGCCGGGGAAGACGATATTGCCGGTGATCTGCCGGAAGCGCGGATCGGCATCGAGCGCAGCCGCCTCGCGGTGGCTCCGCGTATCGTTCCACATGATGCAGGGCCTGAGCACCTGATCCTGCCTGTCGAGCAATGTCGCACCGTGCATGTGGCCGGAGAGGCCGATGCCACGGACCGCGGCGAGTTCGGCCGCATGAGCCGTCTTCAGGCCGGCGATCGCCTCTTCCGTGGCGCGGATCCAGTCGGCCGGGTCCTGCTCGGACCAGCCCGGATGCGGGCGCGCGGTCTTCACTTCGCCGCTCGACGCAGAGCCGACGACACGCTGGTCGCCGTCGATCAGCATGGCCTTGACGCTCGACGTGCCGAGGTCGATCCCGAGATACATGGTGCTTCTCCCTAGTCTGCCATTGCCTGCGCCGGGACATTCTCGTCGGCTTCGGGCGGCATGTTTTCCTTGATGAAGATTTCGATGCGGATGCGTTCCTGCGCCTCGACCACCGGCAGCCCGTCAGCCTTGGCGCGCAGCACGCGGATGGCGCTCCGGATCTCGTGCCCGGCGTCCTGGTTCAGCACCGCGTCGATGATGCCGTTGCGCAATGCAGCACTCGTGTGCAGCGTCAGCTCATGCGCAACGACGCGGATGTCGTCGACGCCGCGCGCGGCAAGCGCCGTGACGAGGCCGCGATTGCCGGCGCCGAGGCTATAGATGCCGACGAGGTTCGGATGCGCGTCGAGGCATCGACCGACAAGCTCTTCCGACAGTTTCGGATCGTCCTGCCCCTCAAGCACATCCAGGATCGGCCGCCACTCGAAATCCTGGCTCATCGCGGCCTTGAAGCCCTCGAGCCGCTCGCGATGGTCGCGCACCAGCATCGACCCGGCCAGAACTGCGACTGGCCCCTCGCGCCCGCGGAGGAACCGCCCCATCAGGCTCCCCGCCGTGCGACCGGCTGCGATATTGTCGACGCCGACGAAATGATCCCGGCCGGAAAGCGCCAGATCGGAAACGAGCGTGACGAAGGGAATGCCGGCCTTGCGGGCTCGCGCAATCGCCTCCATGACATCAGGCGCATCGACCGCCACGGCGGCGATGCCGGAAGGATTCTCGGCAATGGCTGCATCGATCGCGCGGGCAAGTGCTGCGGCATCGAAGGCTGGGACGGTGACGACGGACATGCGCGTGCGCTCGATGGCCGAGCGCTCCCCGGCGGCGCGCGCCTCGGCTTCGAGAGCCCGCATGAAAGGATTCTCGCCCTCGGGAAGAATGAAGACGAGCGGATAGACGCGGCTCTTCGCGAGGTTTGCCGCAGCAACGTCGCGCACATAACCGAGCGCCCGGATTGCGTCCTCGACCTTGGCCTTCGTCACCCCGCGAACGCCCGGCCGGCCGTTCAGGACACGGTCGACAGTCGCCAGGCTGACGCCCGCCTTCGCAGCGATATCGTGGACAGTGGGACGCATGTTTCCTCCGGACGGAAGCCATAGAGGAATTTTTGATGTACGTAAATCAGAATTTGCAGGGGTGCTGCCTGCATGTTGAGGCGCCTCCACCCGTATGCTATTGTCATACGCAAAGGAGACGCCATGCCGACGTCCAGGAACATACTCAGCATCCGGTTGAACGACGAGGAAAAAGTCATTCTCCAATCGGCAGCGGCCGACGAACGCACCACCATGAGCGACTATGTTCGACGCCAGGCACTTGAAGCAGCGGAACTCCGATAATGGAACGTCGGGTTGTGACGATTCCGTCAGAGGCTTGGGAGCGTTTCGAGGCATGGTGCCATGCGCCGGCAAAAGAGATTCCCGCACTGGTGAAACTGGCTGGGCATAAGCCGGCATGGGAGGACTGACCGGCCCGCGCCCGCTTCAGGAAGACGACGACCGCCTTTCCTTCAATTGCGGGCGGCCCTCGCTCGACACCTGGTTTCATCGGCATTCCTGGCGAAACCAGATGCTGGGCTCGTCCCGCACCAATGTCATCTGCGAAAGCCGGACCGGAGCAATCGCCGGCTTCGTTTCTCTTAGCGCATCCCAAATCGAACGAAGCGCCCTTCCAAAGAGCGGGCAACGCAATCAGCCCGACCCGATACCTGCAATCCTGCTCGGCCAACTGGCGGTCGATCGGCAATGGCAGGGAAAGGGTCTCTCGACATCGCTCCTCCACTTTGCCTTTCGAACGACACTCTCGGCCGCTGACAGTGTCGGCTGCCACTGCCTGATCACGCATCCGCTGGATGATGGGGTACGGGCCTTCTACCGCCGTTTCGGCTTCGAGGACCTGCCCTTCGACCCGCGCCGCGCGATGGCCGTGCGCCTTATCGATCTGAGGCGCAGCGGCTTCTGACGTCAGTGCCCGCTGCCGCCGATGCC
>CAMPIK010000345.1 GCA_946886325.1 uncultured Shinella sp. | reverse complement strand
TGTTCATGCGCTCGGGCAGGCCGCCGACATTGTGGTGCGACTTGATCGTCACCGAGGGGCCGCCGGTGAAGGAGACGCTTTCGATGACATCCGGATAGAGCGTGCCCTGGGCCAGGAACTCGGCTCCGCCGATCTTCTTCGCCTCCTCCTCGAAGACGTCGATGAAGAGCCTGCCGATGGTCTTGCGCTTCTTCTCCGGGTCGGCCTCGCCTTCCAGCGCACCGAGGAAGAGGTCGGAAGCGTCTACATGGACCAGCGGGATGTTGTAGTGCTCGCGGAACATGGCGACGACGTCGGCCGCCTCGTTCTTGCGCATCAGCCCGTGGTCGACGAGGATGCAGGTGAGCTGATCGCCGACGGCCTCGTGGATGAGGAGTGCCGCGACCGACGAATCGACGCCGCCCGAAAGCGCGCAGATGACGCGCTTGTCGCCGACTTGCTTGCGGATCGCATCGACGGCCTTGGCGCGATAGGCCGACATCGACCAGTCACCCTTGATGCCCGCGATCTTGTGCACGAAGTTGGAGAGCAGCTTGGCGCCATCGGGCGTATGCACCACCTCCGGGTGGAACATCGTCGTATAGTAGCGCTTCGCCTCGTTGACGCAGATCGCGAAGGGCGCGTTTTCCGAGGTGCCGATGATCTCGAAGCCCTCGGGTGCGACAGTGACGCGGTCGCCGTGGCTCATCCAGACCGGATATTTCTTGCCGACCTCCCAGAAGCCTTCGAAGAGCGGGCTTTCCTTGAGGATTTCGACATCCGCCCGCCCGAACTCGCGGGCATGGCCGCCCTCGACCTTGCCGCCGAGCTGGGTGGCGAGCGTCTGCTGGCCGTAGCAGATGGCGAGGATCGGCAGGCCCGAATCGAACACGACCTGGGGCGCCCGCGGGCTGCCGGTATCGAGCACCGAGGCGGGGCCGCCCGAGAAGATCACCGCCTTCGGCTTCAGCCGGTGAAAGCCCTCTTCGGCGGACTGGAAGGGCACGATCTCGCAATAGACGCCTGCTTCGCGCACGCGCCGGCCGATGAGCTGGGTCACCTGGCTGCCGAAATCGATGATGAGGACGGTGTCGGGATGGGCTGTCTGGGTCATGGCGAGCCTTTAATGAAATTCGCCGCGCTGCGCAACGGGGGAGCGCTGGAAATCCAAGGCCTTCAGAGCGGCAGCGCGCCGTTTTTGACCGCCTGCTCCAGACGGTCGATCGCCGCGGCGAGCTTCTCGTCGATGACGTGCAGGTATTCCGTCCAGTCGCCGACATGGCGCAGTTCCGCCTTGCCATCCGATATGCCGCGAAGCCCGATGAGCGGAACGGCGAAGGCCTGGCAGGCGCGCAGGATCGCGAAGGTTTCCATCTCCACCATGTCCGCATCGATCGTCGCATAGGTCGCGCCGGTGACGATGTTGGCGCCGGTCGAAAGCCGCGCTTCGCCGATGCCGGCGAGCCGCAGCGGCAGGTCGATGGTGACGGGCAGGTCGAGGAAGGGCGTGGCGCCCTTTTCGAAACCGAGCGGCGAGGCGTCCATGTCGCGATAGGAGACCGAAATCGCCTGGTAGATTTCCGCCTGCTCCAGCGTCGCCGAACCGGCCGAGCCGAGCGAGACGACGAGATGCGGCAGCGCCTCGCGCATGTCGAGATGCGTGAGCGCCTTGGTCACCTGCACCGCGGCCTCGACAGGGCCGACCCCGGTCATCAGTGGCGAGATGCGCGCGCGCAGGTGTTCGCCATATTCGGCTTCCGCCGCCATCACATAGAGCAGGCGGAAGCCGCCGATGGTCTTCAGTTCGTAGCTCATCCCTCGATCCCCTGGCGGCCGCGGATCACCATCTTGGTGCCGGTCATCGATGCGATCAGTTTGGCCGGCCCGTCGCCGATCGCATAGCCGCGGCCATCGGCGACGATGATGGTCGAGCCCGGCTTGGTGACCTCGCCGCGAAAGAGGAAGCGCTCGCCGCGGCCGGGCGACATGAGGTTGACCTTGAACTCGATCGTCAGAAGGGAGGCGTCCGGGTCGAGCACCGTATAGGCGGCATAGCTGCAGGCCGAATCGAGCGCTGCGGAAATGACGCCGGCATGGAGAAAGCCGTGCTGCTGCGTGAGGTCGTCGCTGAACGGAAGCTCGATCTCCACCGTGCCGTGTTCGATGCGGGTAAGCTCCGCGGCGATGAGGCGCATCGCGCCCTGCCGGGCGAAACTCGCGGTGATGCGCTGGCGGAAGTCCGCCGGGGGAAAGTCGTTCATGCGGCTACCCTGCGGGCGGCGGGGCCGCCTCGGATTTCGATCCGGGCGACCGTCGCACGATGCATGCTGCGCTGCAAGAGCGCCGCGGCGTGCCGGTTCAATTCATCAGGACGATGGCGGCGTTCAGCGCGGTCGCAAAGGCGACCCAGCCCAGATAGGGCAGGAAGAGAGTTGCCGAGGGCCGGTCGCGCCGCCAGCAGACAAGGATGAAGGTGGCGACCGAGATGAGCAGCGCGATGATGATGACGAGTGCCGCCGCCGGATCCTGCCAGCCGAAGAAGGCCGGCGACCAGGCGAAGTTGAACACAAGCTGCGCGAACCAGAGCCGCATCGCCCGTCCAGAGCGTTCGGCGAGCCAGGTGCGGGCGCCGGCGATGGCGATGAGCACATAGAGCAGGCTCCAGGCGGGCGCGAAGACCCAGTCCGGCGGATTGAAGGACGGCTTCGCCAGCCCGCGATACCATTCGCCGGGCACGTTGTTGGCGCCGATGAGGAGACCGCCGCCGAGCACGACGATGACGAAGGCGAGATAGACGAGAAGCCGATTGTTCATGGCGGCGGAAGTAGGGCAGGAGCCCGCGCGTTTCCAGATCGGCGACGGGTTTTGGGAATGCCATATTTGGGCTATGATCCGCTCATGAACGGCATCGACATCGAGATCAGGCACGGGCGGACAGCCGACGTCTTCGCGATCGGCCGTATCCTCGTGGAAACGTGGCGCGTCGCCTTTCGCGGGCTTCTCGCCGACGATTTCCTCGATCGCATGTCGCCGGCCGAACAGGCGGTGCGGCATATGGGGCGGCGCAGCGCACCGGGCGTGCAGTATTACGTCGCCGTGGATCGCCGCACCGGCGAGGTGGTCGGCTTCGTGAATTTCGGCGGCAGCCGCGCCAAGGCGCCGGTCCATGTCAGCGAGATCTATGCGCTCTACGTCCGGCCGGCCTATCAGGGCTTCGGCATCGGCGGGCGGCTTGTCAGGGCGGCGGCGCGCCGGGTCGCGTCGGGCGGCGCGCATTCGCTCTTCGCCTGGGTGCTGTCCACCAATCCCAACCGCGCCTTTTACGAACATCTCGGCGCCGTCATCGCGCAGACGGGCCGCATCGGCATCGGCGGCCGGAGCTACGAGCAGGTCTCCTATGTCTGGCACGACCTGGAGGCGCTGCTAGCGGACGGTGCCGGTGCCGTTTGAGCCGGTTCTTGTCGGACTATCCAAGGCGCAGGATATGCTGGTCCCAGGCGACCGGCTGGCGCGCGCCTGCAAATCCACCGTCATAGGACGAAACGGCAAAGCCCGTTGTCGCGGCAGCGATCCCGGCGGCATCGGCGGTGCGCTTCTGCTCCACGACCTTTCCGGTCACGGCCGACAGCGTGACGACGCTACCGCCCTTCGGGGAGGTCAGGCCGACAAGTCCCGCCTCGCGGTTGACCGCGATGGCGCCGACATAGTTGGCAAGCGCAACGGTCGCCTCCTCGGGCAGGTCGATGAAGGCCAGCGGTTCGCCATGGCGGAAATGACCGACCAGCGGCGGCAGATCGTTGCGCGGCCCTTCATACTGGCAGGCGAACCAGATGCGCCCCTCGGCATCGAGATCGACGTGCCGGGTTGAAAGCTGTCGCAGGTTTTCGGGCATGGCATGGTGTTGGACGAGGGCGCCGGTGGCCGCATGCACAAGCGCCAGCGAGGGCTCCATCCGGCCGAGATTAAGCTTGGTGCGGCCGAAGTCGGGATGCGTCTCGATCCCGCCATTCGCCACCACGAGAAAGCGGCCGTCCGGCG
>CAMPIK010000344.1 GCA_946886325.1 uncultured Shinella sp. | reverse complement strand
CTCGGCCCGCGCGATGATGCCCTCGACCTTCTCCTTCAGCGGGCCTTCCATGGTGAAGGCCTTGACGATGGTGATGCCCTGGATCGTCTCCTGCATGGCGCCGAGCACGTGGCTGTTGAGCTCGACCGATTCGCGCGTGGCGCTGCGCAACCGCTTGGAAATGTAGCGCAGGCCATAAAGCAGCGGCGGGGCGACGACGAAGACGATCAGCGTCAGCAGCGCGTCCTTGGAGATCATCACGCCGATGAGGGCGACGAGCGTCAGGAAGTCGCGCGCGATCGACGTCACCGTCATGTTGAGCACGTCGCGGATGCCGGTGACGTTCTGGCTGATCTGGGCGGCGAGATGGGCCGAGCGCGCCTCGCTGTAATAGCCGACGCTGAGCGCCATCAGATGCGCATAGAGCCGGCGCTGGTAGCGCGCGACGATGTTGTTGCCGATCTTCGACAGCGTGACGGCCTGGCCGTAGGTCGCAAAGCCGCGCAGCACGAAGGCGAGGAAGATCGCGCCGCAGATATAGACGACGAGGTCGGCGCGCTTGTTGGCGAAGGCCTCGTTGACCACCGATTCCATGATCCAGGCGGTAAAGGCCGTCGAGAGCGCCACCACGGCCAGGCAGGCGATCGCGAAGACATAGCCGCCGACATGGTCGCGGCCGTTCTCGGCGATGACGCGCTTCAGAACGCCGGTGATCGTATCGGAACTCAGATGGCGGTCTTTTCGGCTTTTCTCAGTCAATGACCGGCTATCCCTGCAGGCTTTTGCTGCCGACGAACCGCCGGCGGTTTTGGCGGTCTATAGAGCGTCACCCCCGGCAAGGCGAGTCCGCGCCGCCTGATCGCCCGGCGCGACGCGTCAGCTTTTCCAGCGCCGTCCCTCAGTTGCAACACCGAAACGGCCCGGCATGCGGGCAAAGGCGGCCAGTCCGGCAAGGGCCGCCATCGGATGGGTGACGACATAGGTCGGGATCGAGCGCATGAAGGCGCTGTGCGGCGCCTTGTCCTCGAAGGCCAGGCGAAACTCCGGCTTGCGCAGCGCCGGCAGGATCTTCTGCGAGATGCCGCCGGCGAGAAAGACGCCGCCCTTCGCCATGAAGATCATCGCCATGTCGCCGGCGACGCGGCCGAGATAGGTCGAAAACAGCGACACGGTCTCGACGGCGGCCGGATCGGTGCCGGCAAGCGCCTGCGACGTGACGGCGGCCGGCGTCTCCAGCGGCGCGTCGCGGCCATCCGCCGCCGAAACCGCACGGTAGATGTTGACGATGCCGCGGCCGCAGAGAAGCTGCTCGGCGGAGATGCGGCCCTCGATCGGCTCCAGGAAGGGCCAGATATGGTAGTCGCGCTCGGTGCGCGGCCCCATGTCGACATGGCCACCCTCGCCCGGCACCGGAAACCAGGTGTGCTGCGCATGGACGAGACCCGCGACGCCAAGCCCCGTGCCCGGACCCAGCACGGCGCGCGACGACGACAGCCGCTCCGTTCCGGGGCCGATCTGCTCGCGGTCGCCATCGCCGAGCGACGCCACGGCGAGCGCCTGCGCCTCGAAATCGTTGACGAGCAGCACGTCCTCGAAACCCAGTTTGGAAATCATCTCCTTCGGCCGGACGATCCAGTCGCAGTTCGTCAGCGGCACCTCGTCGCCCTCGATCGGACCGGCAAGCGCCAGGATCGCCGAGCGCGGCTGCACCGACGTCCTGTCGAGAATACAGGTCTGCAAGGCTACGTCGATATTGGCGAAATCCGCCGTCTGGACGATCGGAAACTGCTTCGGCTCGGCAAAAGCATCGACCAGCAGCGCGAAGCGGGCATTGGTGCCGCCGATGTCGCCGACGAGAATGGGAAAGGGGAGGTTCGTTTCGCTGTCGCTCGACCTGGCCATCAGTGTTTCCGTTGTCGTGTCGTTTGTTCCTTGAGACCGGCCTAACCCGCTCGCCGCGGCCGGTCAATTGCCTCCCGGAATGCCCGTCAGACGCCGTCGAATTCCAGCAGCGGCCCCGCGGTCGCGCGGTTCAGCGCCATCGGGATATCGTAGACGATGGCAAGCCGCATCAGCGCCTTCACATCCACATCATGCGGCATCGCCGTCAGCGGATCGACAAAAAAGATGAGCAGGTCGACCTCGCCGGTGGCGATCAGCGCACCGATCTGCTGGTCTCCGCCGAGCGGACCGCTCTTCAGGCGGGTGAGATCGAGATGAGGACAGGCTTCGAGCACCTTGGCGCCCGTCGTGCCCGTCGCCACGATACGGCAGTTCCGAAGCTTCGCCTCGTGCTGGCGCACGAATTCGGCCATGTCGTCCTTCTTCTCGTCATGGGCGATCAGCGCAATGGATTTCGGGCGCGCCATGGAGTCCCCTCTCTGCCTCAGCGTTCGCCTCGACTTTTAAATCGATTTGAAGGCTCTGTACAGGAGGCCCGCCGGCGCAAAATGCGGCAGATCGGGTGCGCGCTACTGCAACGGCCGGGGAACGGGGATCGGGATGGACGTGACGGGCAGGCCGCCTCCGTCTGCGGCAATCACGGCCTCGATCGTCTTCTTCGCCGCCGTTTCTCCGACATAGGCGGTGGCGACCGACGACGGTCCGCCGCGGAACGTCACCTCCTGCTCCGAGGCGGCAGGGGCGTTCTTCAGCACGGCGACGCACGCCTTCGGCAGGTCGGTAAGCTTGGCGAACTTGCGCGGCGCGGGCTTCGTTTCCTTCTTGTCCGTCGGCTTGCCCCAGGGCTCGTCGGTGAACCACCAGGCGAGCGACTTGTCGCAGCCGTCGCCGCGCGGCACGCGGGCCTGCGCCTTGCAGCCGGGCGCATCGTCGGGGCAGCCGATCCGGATGTGGAAATGCTCGTCGTGGCCGTAGATCGGGCGGACCTTGCCGAGCAGCGACCGGTCGCCGCCCCAGGTGTCGCAGAGCTTCTTCTTGATCGCCGGATTGACGAAGACGCGCTCGACCTCCGGATAGCTCGCCGCCTTCATGACGAGGCGGGCATGGGTGGGCGTCCAGCGGCGCGAATCGACCGTCAGGAACTTGTCCTTGCGCAGCATCGAGGTGAACGGAATATCCTCCCGCTCCTGAGCCGTCAGCCGCCGGTCGGGCATCGGGGTGAACCAGATGTCGGCGTCGAGACCCACCTGATGCGAGGCATGGCCGAAGAGCATCGGCCCGCCGCGCGGCTGCGAAATATCGCCGAGCAGCAATCCGGGCCAGCCGAGTTCCCGGGCGTCCTGCGAAAAGCGCTCGACGAGGGCGATCAGGTTCGGATGGCCCCAGCGACGGTTGCGCGAAAGCCGCATCGCCTGCCAGGCCGGCCCGTCCGTCGGGATCGCAACGGCGCCGCCGATACAGCCCTTGGCATAGGAGCCGTAGACCGTGGGCGACGCCTTCGCCGGCAGCCGCATGCCGCCGAAAAGCTCCTTGGCCGGACGGCTGTCGGCCATCGAGGAACCGCTAGCGAAGAGAAGGATGGCGATGCCGGCAAGGACGGATTTTGTTTTCAAGTTCACGTGATCTCTCGTCTGCGCTTTCGGTGTCGAAACGGCGAAATAGCTGATTCTGCTTGCCCGTGCGTGGAGCCGACGTCGCCGAGAGACCGCAAAAAATTGCCCGATTGATGGCACGCTTCTGTCATTTGCCCGGATTTGGCCTATTCTTTGCTAAACAGTCGGAACCCGGCAGCGGCAAAACGACGAACAAAGGGAATTGGCATGATAACAAAACTCCGGATGCGTGCCGGCGGACTGGCGTTCGCCATGACGATGGCCGCAGTGCTGATGGCTGGCTTCGCAAAGGGGCAGGAGAGCGCACCGGTCTGGCGCCACGGCATGGCGACGGTCGGGGACCTGAAATATCCGGAGGGTTTTGCCCGGTTCGATTTCGTCAATCCGGATGCGCCAAAGGGCGGCGAACTGCGGATGTCCCAGGCCGGGACCTTCGATACGTTCAATCCGCTCCTGGCGCGCGGCGAACTGGCTGCCGGAACCGGCAACGTCTTCGATACATTGCTGAAATCCTCGGAAGACGAAATCAC
>CAMPIK010000343.1 GCA_946886325.1 uncultured Shinella sp. | reverse complement strand
ACTGAAGAGTCTTGCGGAGGTAGGCGATGGCCTCGACGCGCGCATCCTCGTTGAGGGCGAGCGCATCGTCAGGCAGCCCGGCGGCATGAAGTCTCTCGTCGGTCGGATCTTCCAGCAGCGCGATGAGCTCAGCAAGTTCAGACACCTGGAGGCTGACGACGAGACGCCCGATTTCCCAGGTGAAGTCGTCACTGATGGGGTGCCGGACCCTGGTCAAGATTGCGGTGACCGGGTGCAGTTTGAGGATTCGCTCGATCTCCGTTCGCCGCATTGCCTCTTCGCCCGCGCTTGCGGCCATCATCGATGCGGAAGTCTCGCCGTCGCCATCCGTTGCCAGCGACGAGGGCCTGCTTGATTATTTCCGCGCCGAGAGCAGTTCGATCTATCATCTCTGCGGCAGTTGCATGATGGGCCGGGATGTCGAGACATCGGTCGTCGATGCCCGGCTTCGGGTGCACGGCGTGCCGGGCCTTCGCATCGTCGATGCGTCGGTCTTTCCCAATGTCACCGCCGGCAACACCAATGCGCCGACCATGATGGTCGCGGAAAAGGGCGCCGCGATGATCCTGGAGGATGCGGCCTGAAGGCCAGACAACAATAGCCGGCTACGGACGGGCCACGGAGGCCGTCCACAGCATGGCTCCAAGCTAAACGGGGAGAACGGACATGCGCTACGGCTTCATCGGACTGGGACATCTCGGGCAGAATCTGGCCGGCAGCCTGCTGCGCGAAGGATTTTCGCTGACGGTCTGCGACCGGGACAAGAGCCGCGCCGAACCGCTGCTCGACCGCGGCGCGCGCTTTGCCGCAACGCCGGTGGCACTTGCGAAGGAGGTCGATGCCGTCATCACCTGCCTGCCCTCGCCGGCGATCTCCGAAGCGGTGCTGACCGGCCCGGACGGCATTCTCGCCGGCCTTGCGCCCGGTGGCACCTGGATCGAGATGAGCACGCTCGACGAGGCCGACATCGCGCGGCTGTCGTCAGTCGCCGCGGCGAGCGGCATCCGCATGCTGGAAGCACCGGTGACCGGCGGCGTGCACAAGGCGGCGTCCGGTGACATCACGGTGATCGCCGGCGGCGACCGCGATCTCTTCGAGATGCACCGGCCGGCGCTTCAGGCCATGGGCGGCGAGATCTTCCATGCCGGGCCGCTCGGCAAGGCGGCCGTCATCAAGGTCATCACCAACATGCTGGCCTTCATCCATCTTCTGGCGACCGGCGAAGCGCTGATGCTGGCGAAGAAGGGCGGCATCGACTTGACCGACGCCTTCCACATCATCAAGGCGAGTTCCGGCAACAGCTTCGTGCACGAGACCGAGGGCCAGGTGATCCTCAACGGCAGCTACAACATCAACTTCACCATGGATCTCGCCTGCAAGGACCTCGGCTTCGCGCTCGGCTTCGGCAAGCAGTTCGGCGTGCCGCTCGACCTTGCCTCCCACACGCTCCAGACCTTCATCCGGGCGCGCGCGACCTATGGCGGCGACGCCTGGTCGTCGCAGGTGGTGAAGCTGCTGGAAGACGCCGTCGGCACCGACCTGCGCGCGCCGGGCTTTCCCGCCGAACTCTGATTTCCGAAGACCGCTTTGGCCGGGTCTCGCATCGGCTCGGCCGGCATCAGGCGTTGCAGCCGCACGATTCCGGTCTGCGGGAAAACATTCGGTGGACGCGGCAGCACAAGCGCGATACAATAAGTTGTCGAATTTGCTTGCTGAATTTTGGTTATTGCGCGACTGGCACCGCGCCCTGAACGAATCTTCCTGTCAAAATCGCTACGATCACCCGCGGCGCTTTGGTGTTGCGGTCTCTCATTCTTTGCTACGAAAGGGTCCTTCATGACCACTGGCACCGTTAAATGGTTCAACTCCACCAAGGGCTTCGGCTTCATTCAGCCTGACAATGGCGAGGCCGACGCCTTCGTCCACATTTCCGCCGTCGAGCGCGCCGGAATGCGCGAACTCGTCGAAGGCCAGAAGGTGAGCTTCGACCTCGAGCGCGACAAGAAGTCGGGCAAGATGTCGGCCTGCAATCTCCAGGCTGCGTAAATTACGGAGAGGTGCTTTCGCCTGGCAATGCTCAGGCGTTGCCGAAAGCACCTTCATCCAAGCAAGGCCGGGCGGCTTGCCTGGCCTTTTTGTTTCCCGCGCCCGCTTCGGGCATCGCGACCGGTCAACGCCCGTCACGAACCACGCCTATGATATCACGACCCTAAAACCTCTATCGTCAGGACGACCCCTTGAAAAACTCCAAAGACACCCAGCTTTCCGACCGCCTCGCGGCCGCCGCCGAGGCAAAGGCAGCCCTTCTGAATGCCTATCGTGAAGCCCATGCCGCCGCAGCGCCCGCCAAGGCAGCTCGCCTCGCCGAACGGGCAGCGATTGCCGCAGCGCGCGAGGAACGACGCCTCGAACGCGAACGCGTGAAGCTGGAAGAACAGACCCGTGCCGCGGCCGAGGCCGCAGAGCAGGAAGCCGCCGCCCTTGCCGCCGCCGAGGCCGAGGCAACCGCCCGCGCGCAGGCCGAAAACGCGCGCGTCAGCCGCGTCATCGAAGACGAGGCGGCCCGCAAGGCTGCACGCGACCAGCGCTATGCCAATCGCAAGGCGCGCCAGGGCTAGAGCATTTCCAGCCGAAGCGAAGTCGCTTCGGCGTCGGATAATGCTCCAGGTTCGCTCGGCGCTCCAGCCCGCAGGGTCGCATACGATGCGACCCGATCCCATCAGGACAGAAAGACGCCCGACATCGATGAACGCGACAGACGCAACGGCCGCCAGCGGCTTCGACCCCGACAAGCCCTGGCTGAAGATCCTGTCGGCCTATCGCAAGCCGCATGTCGGCCGGAGCACGCTCGAACTCGTCGTGACCCTCCTCGCCTTCGCCCTGCTCTGGGCGGCCGCCTGGGCCTCGATCCATTTCGGCTACTGGCTCGGCCTCATTCTCGTTCTTCCGGCCGCGGGCTTTCTTCTCCGCCTCTTCATGCTGCAGCATGATTGCGGCCACGGCTCCTTCTTCGGCCGGCGCGGTCTCGACGACTGGACGGGCCGGGCGATCGGCGTGCTGACGCTGACGCCCTACGACTACTGGCGCCGGGCGCATGCGGAACACCATGCCTCGGCCGGCAATCTCGACGAGCGCGGCGTCGGCGACATCACCACGCTGACCGTGGCGGAATATGCCGCGCTATCGGGTTGGGGACGGCTCGGCTACCGCCTGTACCGCCATCCCCTCGTGATGTTCGGCATCGGCCCGGCCTGGCTCTTCCTCTTCAAGCAGCGGCTGCCTTTCGGCATGATGACGTCAGGCGCACTGCCCTGGGTCTCGACGATGGCGACCAATGCCGTCATCCTCGTGCTCGCAGCCCTGCTCGTCTGGGCGATCGGCCTCGTGCCTTTTCTGCTGATCCACCTGCCGATCGTGCTTCTCGCCGGATCGGCCGGCGTCTGGCTGTTTTACGTCCAGCACCAGTTTGAAGACACCCACTGGTCGAAGCCACCCGAGTGGACCTTCCAGCACGCCGCCATGCACGGCGCCTCGCACTACGACCTGCCCCGCCCGCTCCGCTGGATCACCGGCAATATCGGCATGCACCACGTCCACCACCTCTCCAGCCGCATCCCCTTCTACCGCCTGCCGGAAGTGCTGCGCGACCATCCGGAACTGACCGGGCTCGGCCGCATAACGATCAGCGACAGCCTCGCCTGCGTAAAACTCATCCTCTGGGACGAAGCATCGCAGCGTCTGGTGTCGCTGAAGGAAGCCAAACGCCGGCTTTGAGGGGCGGCGACTGGACGTTGGTCTGGCGAACGTATTGATCGCCGGACGCCTTCTAGGGTTGGCGTCCGAAAAGGAGGAGCGGTTCCTCCTGCCAGAAAACGCTGACGTCTCCGCTTCGTTGGTTCACAGCATGGTGGAGCGCGGCGAAGGGGTCGGCTGAGGCTGTGATGCCGAGGCGCGCTCGGATTTCTTGCCGGGCGGCGCTTGGCGTTGCGATGGAAAAGCCTTCGGATCCGTAGGGCCAAGGGTTGTCCAGTTCCTTGTCCAA
>CAMPIK010000342.1 GCA_946886325.1 uncultured Shinella sp. | reverse complement strand
GACGGCGCGCATGATCTGGGGCAACCAGGCGAGCGTGCTCGTCGGCGACTTCCTGCTCGGCCAGGCCTTCAAGATGATGGTCGAGGTCGGCTCGCTGGAAGCGCTCGACGTGCTGTCGACCGCCGCAACCGTGATCGCCGAGGGCGAGGTGCTGCAGCTTTCCGTCGCCAAGAACATGGAGACGACCGAGGACGACTACCTGGAGGTTATCCGGGCGAAGACCGCGGCGCTTTTTGCCGCCGCCGCCGAAGTCGGCCCGATCATCGCCGGCACCAGCCGCGCCGAGCGCAATGCGCTCAAATCCTACGGCATGAACCTCGGCCTCGCCTTCCAGCTCGTCGACGACGCGCTCGACTATGGTGGCAAGGCGGCCGATCTCGGCAAGAACACCGGCGACGATTTCCGCGAGGGCAAGATCACGCTGCCCGTCATCCTCGCCTGGCGGCGCGGCACGGCGGAAGACCGCGCCTTCTGGCGCGAAGCCATCGAGGGCGGACAGAGCGACGACGCCAATCTCGAGCGCGCACTCGGTCTCATCAACCGCTACGGCGGCTTGACCGACACGATCGCCCGCGCGCAGCACTACGGCATGATCGCCCGCGATGCGCTGGCGCCGCTGCCGGCATCGGCCTGGAAGTCGGCGCTCTTGGAGGTCATCGACTTTTGCGTGGCCCGCGTCAGCTAACGCCAAGGTGATTCCGGCGGCAGAGGAATTTCTTGCCGCACCGCGCCAAAAAAGCCATTCTCTACCGTCATGAGTCCCGACTGATTTGGACGGAAACGTGACAATTGCTGGTCTGCCCGATCGTGCGCGACCACAACCCGAAAGGCATCTGGATGCGGAATTCCCAGTTTCTCCGGCTTCTTTCCGGCGCCGTCCTTGCGGCGGGCGTCGCGATTGTCAGCCTTCCCTCGGCCCATGCCGAGGAAACGCCTGTCGCCGAGAAGTTCGATCCGCTCTCCGTGAACACCTTCTCCGGTGCGTTTCTGGCGGCCCGGACGGCCGATTTCGACAAGGATTTCGAGACGGCCGTCGCACTCTACAAGATCGCGCTGCAATTCGACCCGACCAATGTCGACGTCAAGCAGCGGCTGATGATCACGCTCCTGATGAACGGCAATTTCGACGAGGGCGTGAAGCTTGCCGAGGCGCTGAAATCCGACGCTTCGGTCGAACGCATCACGACGGTCGTTCGCGGCATGGAGGCGATCCGCAAGCGCGAGTACCGCAGCGCCGAAAAAATCCTCGTCTACAAGGGGCCGAACGATCTCGACCGGCTGATGAACAACCTGCTCGTCGCCTGGGCGAAGTTCGGCGACGGCAAGGCCAAGGAAGGCCTGTCGCACATCACCAGCCTCGAAGGGCCGGAGTGGTTCGGCATCTTCAAGAACTACCATGCCGGCGCACTGGCGGCGGCTGCCGGCGACAAGGCGGCGGCACGCGCGCGGCTCAACGAGGCGATCCTCGACCGCGACGGCGGAAGTGCGGCGCCCGATACGTTCATGCGCGCCGTCATCGCGCTTGCCCGCCTGGAGGCGCGCGAGGGCAACAAGCAGAAGGCGCTCGACGCGATTTCCGTCGGCGAGAATTTCGTTTCGAGCTACGCGCCGCTGAAGGCGCTGCGCCAGAGCATCGAGAATGGCGAACGCCAGGACCAGCAGGTGCGGACCGCCGCGCAAGGGGCCGCGGCCGTGCTCTTCTCGATCGGCGGAGCGCTGAACCGGCAGGGCGCCGAAGACATCGTCTCGCTCTATCTCCAGGCGTCGCGCGCGCTCGACCCGGACAGCCCCGACACGCTGGTGCTGCTCGGCGGGCTTGCGGAGAACCTGAAGCAGCCCCAACGGGCGATCGAATTCTACCGCCAGGTGCCGGCGGATTCGCCGATGCGGCGCATTTCCGAGCTGCAGCTCGGCCTCAACCTCGCCGACACCGGCAAGGTGCCGGAGGCCAAGCAGCACCTGAAGGCGCTGATCGACGAGGACCCGAGCGACCTGCGCAGCTATCTCGCCTATGGCAGCGTGCTTTCGGACGCCAAGGAATATGTCGAGATGGGCGAGGTCTACGACCGCGCCGTCGCGGCGATCGGCAGCGTGCCGTCGCGCAACCACTGGAGCATCTTCTTCCAGCGCGGCATCGCCTACGAGCGGCAGAAGAAGTGGGCGCAGGCCGAGCCGAATTTCCTCAAGGCGCTGGAACTGAACCCCGACCAGCCGCAGGTGCTGAACTATCTCGGCTATTCCTGGGTGGACATGAACATGAAGCTCGAAGAGGGCCTCGACATGATCCGCAAGGCCGTCAGCCTCAAGCCCGACGACGGCTATGTCGTCGACTCGCTCGGCTGGGCTTATTTCCGTCTCAACCGCTTCGACGATGCGGTCGCCGAACTGGAGCGTGCCGCCGAACTGAAGGCGGGCGACCCGACGATCAACGACCATCTGGGCGACGCCTACTGGCGCGTCGGGCGCAAGCTCGAGGCGACCTACCAGTGGAACCGGGCGCTCAGCCTGAAGCCGGAAGAGGCCGATATCCCGGCGATCCGCGCCAAGGTCGCAAACGGTCTTCCTGAAGTGAAGGAGGCCGAGCCTGCCTCCGCACAGGCGACCGGCGACAAGGAGCCGGTCAAGAACCCCTCGCCGGAAAACACCGAAGTGGACAAGAAGTCCTGATCGTCCATGACGCGTGACGATGCGCTTGCCGGCTTCGCCCTGACGGAGCCGGCGCCGGCAAAGATCAATCTCGCGCTCCACGTGACCGGCCAGCGCGCAGACGGCTATCACCTGCTCGACAGCCTCGTGACCTTCACGCGTTTCGGCGACCGGATCGGCGTCTCGCCGGCAGAAGTGGACGCCTTTTCCCTGTCCGGCCCGTTCGCCGGGTCTCTTTCCGAGGCTGGCGACAATCTCGTCATTCGCGCGCGCGACCTGCTGCGCGAGGCGGTTGTCGCCGCGGGCAGCGATGCGCCGCCCGTTCATATCCATCTCGAAAAGAACATGCCGGTCGCTTCGGGGATCGGCGGCGGATCGGCGGACGCGGCCGCGACCTTTCGCTGCCTGGCGCGTCTCTGGGATGCGCCATCGGTCGATCTCGCCGCTCTCGGCCTTCGCCTCGGCGCCGACGTGCCGATGTGCATCCTGTCGAGGCCACTCGTCGCCCGCGGCATCGGCGAGGCGCTGACATCCGTTGCCGGCCTGCCGGCCTTCGCGCTGGTGCTTGCCAATCCGCTTACCGGCGTCTCGACGCCTGCGATCTTCCGAGCCTTGCAGATCAAGGACAATGCACCGCTTGTGATTGCCGCAGCGCCCGCCGATGAGAACGCCTGGATCGCATTGCTTGAAGGCGCGCGCAACGATCTCGCTGCACCGGCACGAGCGCTCTGCCCCGAGATCGCGGATGTCGAGACCGCCCTTATGGCCACCGGCGCGCGCCTGGTGCGCATGTCGGGTTCCGGCGCCACATGCTTCGGGCTATACCGGGACGCGGACGAGGCCGAACGGGCGGCGGAAGCGCTGGCCGCGCGGCATCCGGGCTGGTTCATCCAGGCGACAACGAGTTTCAGCGGAGGCACAGATGTCACGGATCGATGAAACGCGGCCCTTCGTTCCGGTCGGGATCGCCGTGCTGACGGTGTCCGACACGCGGACGCCTGCGGACGACCGCTCCGGCGACACGCTCGTCGCGCGCATCACTGAAGCCGGCCACCGGCTTGAAGCGCGCGCCATCGTGCCGGATGACCGCGCCGCGATCCGCGACCAGGTCGAGCGCTGGACGAAGGACGCGGCGATAGACGTCGTCGTCACCACCGGCGGCACGGGCTTCACCGGCCGCGACGTGACGCCGGAAGCGCTGGAGCCGCTCTTCGAAAAGCGCATGGACGGGTTCTCGGAGGTCTTCCACCGCATCTCCTACGACAAGATCGGCACCTCAACGATCCAGTCGCGGGCAACGGGCGGCGTCGCCAACGCCACCTTCATCTTCGTGCTGCCCGGCTCGCCCGGCGCCTGCCGCGATGCCTGGGACGGCATTTTGAAGGCGCAGCTCGACT
>CAMPIK010000341.1 GCA_946886325.1 uncultured Shinella sp. | reverse complement strand
ATTCGCCGATGTCGTTCTCGTTCAGCGCCAGATGGTTGATCGAGATGCCGCAGGTAACGTTCGCTCCGCGCTTGCGGGCAAGGCGCACCGCCTCCGCCGATTCGGGAATGGAGATCTTCGCCGCATGGTAGGCGGCGCGCGTCAGACCTGCGATGCGCAGGTCCCGCTCGAGTGGGATCAACTCCGCCTCGCGCGGCACGCCGGGAAGCCCGAGCCAGCTTGCAAGCAGCCCCTCGTTCATGACGCCGCCGGCGCCCAGATACTTGTCCTTCGTCTCCAGCGCGACGACGGCGCCGAATTCGCGCGCATAGGTCATGGCGCGGCGCAGAAGTTGCGTGTCGTGCAGGCCGCGGCGGCCATTGGTGAAGCAGACAGCGCCGGCTTCGCTGAGCAGGCCGAACTCCGTCATCTCCTCGCCGGCAAGCCGCTTCGTCAGCGCCGCAGCCGGATGGATATTGACGACCGCCTTGTCGCGGGCGTTCTTCAGCACGAATTCCACGAGCGCGATGTCGTCGATGACGGGATCGGTCTCCGGCATCATGATGAACGAGGTCACACCGCCGGCGGCAGCCGCCCGCGAGGCCGATTCGATCGTCTCGCGATGTTCGGCGCCCGGTTCGCCGACATAGACGCGGGCATCTACGAGGCCGGGTGCCGCGATCAGGCCGCGGCAGTCGACCACGTCGGCGCCATCGGGCGCGCCCTGGTTCTGCGCCGCCTTGCCGGCAGCCGTTATCCGGCCGTTCTCGATGACGATGGTTCCCGTCTCGTCGAGGTCGCGGGACGGGTCGATGATGCGCAGATTCTGGAGGACGGTCGGCCGGGTCATGCGCGCGGTCCCTGGTTCTGCGAGACGAGAAGGCTTTCCATCACGGCCATGCGCACGGCAACCCCCATCTCGACCTGCTGTTCGATGACGCTCTGCGGCCCGTCGGCGATTTCCGAGGCGATCTCGACGCCGCGGTTCATCGGGCCGGGATGCATCACAAGCGCATCCTCCTTCGCGACCTTCAGCTTTTCGGCGTCGAGACCGTAATAATGGAAATATTCGCGCACCGACGGCACGAAGGCGCCGGCCATGCGCTCGCGCTGCAGGCGCAGCATCATGACGACGTCGGCGTCCTTCAATCCCTCGGCCATCGAGTGATAGACCTCGCAGCCCATGTCGGCGATGCCGGCGGGAAGCAGCGTCGCCGGCGCCACGACCCGCACCCGCGCCCCCATGGCATTCAGCAGCAGGATATTGGAGCGCGCGACGCGCGAATGCAGCACGTCGCCGCAGATCGCGACGATGATGCGCGAGAGTTTGCCGCGCGCGCGCCGGATCGTCAGCGCGTCGAGCAGCGCCTGGGTCGGATGCTCGTGCTGCCCGTCGCCGGCATTGACGACGGCGCAGGAGACCTTTTGCGCCAGAAGGGCGGCGGCGCCGGCAGAGGAATGGCGCACCACCAGCACATCCGGATGCATGGCGTTCAGCGTCATCGCCGTATCGATCAGCGTCTCGCCCTTCTTCACCGACGAATTGCCGACCGACATGTTCATGACGTCGGCGCCGAGGCGTTTACCGGCAAGCTCGAAGGAGGATTGCGTGCGCGTCGAGGCTTCGAAGAACAGATTGATCTGCGTCAGACCACGAAGCGTCGAGGTCTTCTTTTCCCGCTGCCGGCTGATCTTGACGGCCTCGTCCGCCCGGTCGAGCAGATAGCTGATCTCCTGTTCGGTCAAACCCTTGATGCCGAGCAGGTGGCGATGCGGGAAGAAATCCATGAAGGCCGCCTCACTTTTCGATGACGAGGCGCTCTATAGAGTGTCGTGCACGGGGCGACAAGGCACAGCCTGTAGCATGGCCGGAATGGGCTTGCTCATCCCCCGATCTTTTGGTTCTTCGGCGCGACAGGCCGTTTCGCCGGTCACGGACTTCGGCTAGAACGCCAGCATGACTCAATCGACCCGCGCCGACCAGGCCTTCGCAGACCTCAACCAGCCGCCGCTCTGGACCGGCATCAACGCCTATCGTTCGGACCCGCTGCTGGTCGATCTCACCTCGGCGCTCGCCAAGCCCGTGCGCGACGATTTCGACGCGATCGGCCGCTACGTGACCTCGCCGGAAGCGCAGGAACTGGCGCGCATGGCGAACCACGGCACGCCGGAACTGCGCACCCACGGCCCGCGCGGCGAGCGCCTCGATGTGGTCGATTTCCATCCGTCCTGGCATGCGCTGATGCGCCGCTCGATGGCGAACGGCCTGCATTGCTCGGTCTGGGAAAACCCGGCCGACGAAAAGGGCAGGGCGCACAAGGCGCGCGCCGTGCGCTTCTTCCTGACCGCCCAGCTCGAATGCGGCCATCTCTGCCCGCTGACGATGACGAGCGCCTCGGTCGCCGCCCTTTCGGCCTCGCCGCAGGTGCAGCGCGAATGGGGCCGGCGCATCCTCTCGCGCAAATATGATTCGGCCAACAAGCCGGCCAACCTGAAGACCGCGATCACCATCGGCATGGGCATGACCGAGAAGCAGGGCGGCACGGATGTGCGCGCCAACACCTCGCGGGCCGAGCGGGTGGGCGAGGGCATCTACCGGCTGACCGGCCACAAGTGGTTCATGTCCGCACCGATGAGCGACGCCTTCGTCATGCTGGCGCAGACCCGCGAGGGCATCGGCTGTTTCCTCGTGCCGCGTCTGCTGGAGGACGGCACCGCCAACGGCCTGCGCTTCCAGCGGCTGAAGGACAAGATCGGCAACCGCTCGAATGCCTCCTCCGAGGTCGAGTTTTCCGAAACCTTCGGCTTCCTGCTCGGCGATCCCGATGCCGGCATCCGCACCATCCTCGACATGGTGACGCTGACCCGGCTCGATTGCGCGCTGGCGTCGGCCGGCATCATGCGCGCCTCGCTTGCCGAAGCCGTGCACCACGTGCGCGGCCGCAAGGTCTTCGGCAAGCCGCTCGTTGCCCAGCCGCTGATGACCCGCGTGCTCGCCGACATGGCGCTTGATGTCGCGGCCGCCACGGTGCTCTCGATGCGCCTTGCCGACGCCTTCGACCGCGCGCCGACGAGCCCGGAGGACGCGGCCTATGCCCGCGTGATGACTCCGGTCGTCAAATACTGGTGCTGCAAGATCGCGCCCGCGCTGATCTACGAGGCGATGGAATGCATCGGCGGCAGCGGCTATGTCGAGGAGCGGCCGATCGCCCGGCACTATCGCGAGGCGCCGGTCAATGCGATCTGGGAAGGCTCCGGCAATGTCATGGCGCTCGACGTGCTGCGCGTGCTGTCGCGCGGCAAGGACCTGTTCGAGCGGGTCTTCGCGCAGCTTGCCCGCGATCTCGGTCCGGCCGGCGGCAAGACGGTCGAGGTGCTGCGGGCGGCATTGTCGCTCTGCGAACGGGACGAGGGCGCGGCGCGCATGCTTGTCGAGCAGCTTGCGCTGGCCGCAGCCGCCGCCGAACTCTATCGCATCGGCGCCGGCCGCATCGCCGACGCCTTCCTCGAGACCCGGCTCGCCGCCGGCTGGCGCTCGACCTACGGCATGCTCGATTCGCGCTTCGATTCGACCTATATCGTCGATCTGCTCTATCCGGCGACGTAGGCCGTCAGCATCAGCACCAGCGGGATCGTGAAGAACGACGCCACCGTCTGCACCGTGGCGACGGCCGCATAGAACGGCGCGTCGCCGCCCATCTGCTTGGCGAGGATATAGCCGTTCATCGCCGTCGGCACGCCGGCGCCGAGTGCGATGGTGAAAAGGGCGGGACCCGTGATGCCGCAGAGCATCGCGGCACCGACCATCAGCACCGGCATCAGCAACAATTTCAGCACAACCGGCAGCAGGACGAGCGCGCTCGGGCGCAGCGCATCGGCGACCTTCAGCCCGGCGCCGACCATCACCAGCCCGAGGCTGAGCGAGGTGGCGCCGATCAGTTCCACCGCCTGCATCAGGGGCGCGTAGAGCGTCAGGCCGAAGATGTTGAAGGCGGCGCCGAGAAGCGACGAGAGAATAAGCGGGTTGGTGACGATCTTGCGGGCGAAGGCGCCGAGATTGCGCG
>CAMPIK010000340.1 GCA_946886325.1 uncultured Shinella sp. | reverse complement strand
GGGTAACGACGCCCTTGATCCGGCCGTTCTCCACGATCAGCGACTTCGCCGGCGTGTTGGAGAAGGCGGTGAGCTTGCCGGATTTTTCCGCCGCATCGATCAGCTTGCCTGCGACCGTCTGCGAACGGGGAATGACGAGGCCGGCATCGGGGTCGAACATGCCGCCCATGACCTGGTCTTCCTCGATCAGCGGGAATTTCGCCTTGATCTCGGCCGGGCTCACATAATGGGCGCGGGTGCCGAAAGCCTTGGCGGACGAGAGCTTGCGCTTGATCTCCTCCATCCAGGTGTCGTCGCCGGCGCGCGCCACTTCGAGACCGCCGATGCGGGCGTAGTGGCCCATCTTCTCGTAGAAATCGATCGAATATTGCGTCGTCCAGACCGACAGATAGTCGTGGCTGGTCGTGTAGCAGAAGTCCGACGCATGTGCCGTCGAGCCGATGTCGGTCGGGATGCCTGATTTGTCGATGCCGACGATGTCGTCCCAGCCGCGCTCGATCAGGTGATGGGCGATGGAGGCGCCGACGATGCCCCCCAGACCGATGATGACGACCTTTGCCTTTTGCGGAAACTCTGCCATTGCCTGCGACCCCGATTGGTGTTTTGCGGCGGACTCTAGGACGGGAGACGCGGCGACAGAAGCCTGTCTGCGACATTCTCCAAAGACTGCACGACCCGGCGACAAATCGCGCCGGTCCGTCCCTCAAGACGTCTGCGGCATCAGGGCTTTCTGCGCGACCGCCGGGCACCGGCCGGAGGTGCCCCCTCCTCCGCCGACCCGCCGTCTTCGGCAGCGCCAGGTCCCTCCGCGTCGTCAACCGGTGGCGTACCCGGCGCGCGGCGCATGAAGAGATTGACGTCGTGCTTCTGGAAGGGAATCTCGATGCCCTCCGCCTTCAGCCGCTGGTAGATCGCGACCCGGATGCCGTTTTTCACGCCAAGACTGTCGAGGATGTTCGGCACGAAGAGGCAGACCTGGAAGTCGAGCGACGAGGCGCCGAAGCCGAGGAAGATGACGAAGGGTTCCGGATTGCCGAGCGCGCCCGGCTGCGCCTTCGCCACCTCTCCGAGGATTTCGATGACGCGCTCGGGGTCGTGCTGGTAGCCGACGCCGATCATCACGTCGATGCGGGCAAGCGCATTGCGATGCGTCCAGTTGCCGACCGAGGCGTTGATGAACTCGGAGTTCGGCACGATGATCGTCTGGCGCTGGAAGGTCTCGATCTCGGTCGCACGCACCGATATGCGCCGCACGAAGCCTTCCGAGGTGCCGGAGACGACCCAGTCGCCCACCTTGAACGGCCGCTCCGCCAGAAGAATGAGGCCGGAGACGAAATTCGAGACGATGTTCTGCAACCCGAAACCGATGCCGAGAGAAAGCGCACCGGCGACAAGTGCGAGGCTTGAGAGGTCGATGCCGGCAGCCGATATGCCGAGAAGGCCGGCGAGCGCCACGCCGGCATAGCCGATCGCCGTCTTCACGGAATTGCGCACGCCTGAGTCAACCTGGCTGCGCGCCATGACGGTGCCGTCGAGCCAGCGCTGGAAATAGCGCGTCACGATCAAGCCGAAGACGAAGAGGATGACGCCGCCGAGAATGCCGAAGAGCGAGATCGAGATCGAGCCGATCCGGATCTCCGTGAACAGGCGATAGGTCATCACCTGGATATCGCCGATCTGGAAGCCCCAGAGCAGCATGATGACGGGAAGGCCGAAAATCACGACGAGCAGGCAGATCGCAAGGCCGGCGGCAAGGCCCGCCTGCTCGATCGCGGTTTCGCCGAGCTCGAAGCGCTCGGAGACGTAACGCCCGACGGAGGTCCCGCGAAAACCGCCTTCGCGCGCGACGGCGCGGCCGGCGAGAATGCCGATATACATGGTCGCCAGCAGCGCGCCCGTGATGACGATCTGCGTGGCGGCAAAGCGCGCCAGCCCGACATAGCCGAGCAGCGCCGAGACGACGAGCGCGATGCCGGCGAAACGCAAGGTCAGCGACAGGACGCGCGGCCAAGGCCGGCCGCGCTCGATATGGGGATCGTCGCCCTCCGCCATCATCGGCGCAATCCTGATCTGGATGTCGACGATCGCGCCGATGATGAGGGCCGCGAGCAGACTTTTGACGATGGTCAGGATGACCGGAGAGCCGAGCGCCTCGCTGATGCCGCCGAGCATGTAGTCGAGCGCATTGACGATGACCATGGCATAGATCGACAGGCCGAGCACGCGGGCGCCATGGTCGGTGACCTTGACGAGCCGCCATTCCGCATCGCTCGGCGCCAGCACCGCCCGGCTGAGGCGCGTGACGAAGAAGACCGAAGCCATCATCGACAGCGTGATCGCAACGATCGGCGCGATGTCCGGCCTCAGCACGTTCATGCCTTCGAGCAGGCTGTAGCAAACGATGATGAAGAAGACCATTCCGAGCGCCGGTATCGTCGTCGAGAAGAAGGCGACGGAGAGCCGGTGCACGTAGGTGGGATTATCCTTTTCCTCCCTGTGGCGCAGGATCAGCGGGCCGAAGAGCCGATAGCTGCCGGCAACGAAGATCAGGGCCGCCAGAAGCGAGAGGCCGAGCGCCCACAGAAGCTGGTAGCGCTTGTGGCTCCACACGAAATCGAGCCAGCTCGTCACCGCCCGGTTGAGGTTCGCGCTTTCGAAGAGGAAGGCGCGCCAGGAATCGGCCAGCAGATCGCCGTTGATCGGGGTGCGCTTGAAGAGCGTATCGGTAAAGAGTTGCCGGCGGGTCCCCGCCACATCGCGCGAAAAGTCGGCGACGTCGGAGGCCAGCTGGTCGATCATGCCGTTGACGGCGTTGATCGCGGCACGCTCGCTCGTCAGCCGGGCACGCTCCTCCGCCACAAGGTCCGCCTCCGGCGGGGCGCCTTCCGGCGGCGGCTCGCCGAGTTCGGTCAACCGCGCGGAAATCTGGCTGAGGCGGGCGCGTGTCGGGCCGGTCGCCTCGCCAACCTGCCGGGTCAGTGCATCGACCGCGGCGGTCATTTCGCCGAGCCTCTCGTCGTCCTGCCTGTTGCGCTCCAGATCGTCCTGCAGCGATTGCAGGGTCTTGCGGGCGCTGTCCAACTTCTTCTGCGCTTCGGCGACCACCGCCGGAACCGCCGCCTGTGCGGTCTCGGATGCCGCAGGCTGGGTCTGCGCGACGGCAGCCGGCGTCAGGGCTCCCGCGCAAAGGACGATGAAGAGGATGAAAGCAAGGGATCGCAACACGACGCTGACCTTTACATTGCTGCCGCCGAACACCTGGAATACCGCTGACCGCATTCGCAAATCGAAACCTCAGAACCCGGCGCCGGGCGTTGCAAGGTAGGTTTCCTCCGCCGGCGTCGAAACCCGGCCGACAAAACCGTTCCTATGCGGGAAGCGGCCATACTGCCGGATCACGTCCCGATGGCGCTCGGCATAGTCGAGAAAATTCGCGTCTCCGAGCGCCTCGAAAAGCTGCACAGAACGATCCTGATCGGCAAGCTCTTCCGAATGTTCGAAGGGCATGTAGAAGAAATGCCGCCTGCCCTTGTCGATCGCCGCATCGGCGCCCGCCTCGAGCGCCAACCGCGCCTCGCGAAGCGCGATCCAGTCCGTGGCAAAGGCCATCGGCGAGGCGCGGTACATGTTGCGCGGAAACTGGTCGAGAACGATAAGCGCGCCGAGCCGGGCCTCGGGCGTTGCGCGCCAGGCGTCGGAAACGCCGCGGGACAGCGCCAGATGCGTGGCCGCGAAGCGGTCGCGAATCCTGGCGTCCAGTTCCGGCGTCGACTTCCACCAGTCCTCCGGACTGAGCGTTTCGCACCAGAATTCGACCACCTCCTGCGGTGTAGCCAGCCCGTCAGCCATATTGCGACTCCCTTGTTCTTTGCCGGCAATATGGCGGCCAACGTGGGCGATGCAAAGGCGAATTCTTACCGTCGTCCGAGCAGGACGATGAAGGCGACGCCGCCGACGAGGCCGGTAACGATGCCGATCGGCATGTCCTCCGGCGCCATGACGGTGCGCGCGACGATATCGGCCCAGATGAGCAGGACGGCGCCGAGCGCGGCCGACAGGGGAATGA
>CAMPIK010000339.1 GCA_946886325.1 uncultured Shinella sp. | reverse complement strand
TGTTCTGGAAGGTCCTGGGGCTGACGGCGCTGGTGCTCGTCGTGCTCTGGTTCGCCCTTCGCGAGAGCTTTCTCGCCTTCGCCATGCCGTGGCTGTCGGCCGCCATGCCTGACGTGCCGGACTGGGCGGGGTGGCTGACCTTCGTCATCGGCATTTTCGCGAGCCTCGGCCTTGCGCTGGCGCTGGCACTGCTGCTGGCGCCGGTCACCGCGATCATCGCCGGCTTCTTTCTCGACGATGTCGCCGAGGTGATCGAGAAGCGCGACTATCCGGCCGAGCCCGCCGGCAGGGCGCTGCCGATGGGCGAGGCGATCCTCGGCTCGGTCAAGTTTCTGGGCGTCGTCATCCTCGGCAACATCGTCGCGCTGTTCCTGCTCTTCATTCCGGGCGTCAACCTCATCGCCTTCTTCCTCGTCAACGGCTATCTGCTCGGACGGGAATTCTTCGAGTTCGCCGCGATGCGCTTCCGCACGCCGGCCGAAGCGCGTCTCTTCCGGTCGAAACACAGTTCCACCGTCTTTCTCGCCGGCCTGCTGATCGCAGGCTTTCTCGCCATCCCGATCGTCAATCTGCTGACGCCGCTCTTTGCGGCGGGGCTGATGGTGCACCTGCACAAGCTGGTCTCGCGCCGGGACCCCACCTTCCCCGCCTGAGCGCGATCACGTCGGCAGGACCGAAGCGTCGTACATCGCCGCAAAGTCGGCATTCGGCGGGATCGGCTTGATGACGTCGATCAGCACGCCGTTCGGATCGGCCGTGATGAAATGGCGCTGGCCGAAGTCCTCGTCCTGGATGTCCTTCAGGATCGGCAGGCCGGCGGCGCGGACCATGGCATAGACCGCATCCACGTCCTCCACCTCGAAATTGAGCAGCAGGCCGGAGACGCGGCCGCGCCCTTCCGCCGGGATCGTCTCGTGCTGGCCGTCGAGCACGGCGAGCGTCACCTTCTCGTCCTCGCTTGACTGGAGATGGATGTACCAGTCGCTGGTGAAGAGCGCCTCGAAGCGGAAGTGCTCGCAATAGAAGGCGGCGGTGCCGGCGACGTCGTCGGTCATGATGACGGGATAGTAGCTGGTCGATTTCATGGCTTTTCCTTTCTTCGTTTTCAACATACAATCTGTATGTATCTTTCAATTAACATACAGACAGTTTGTATGTAAAGAGGAAAAATGGCACGCAGCAACAAGGAACGCACGGAAGCGACGCGGCTCGCCCTGATAGAGGCAGGCCGCCGGCTCTTCGTGGAGCGCGGCTATGCCGAGACGGCGACGCCGGATATCGTGACGGAGGCCGGCGTCACGCGCGGCGCCCTCTATCATCACTTCGAGGACAAGAAGGCGCTCTTCCGCGCCGTGGTGGAACGGGAGGCCGAGATGGTCGCGGCCGACATAGAGCGCCGCTCGGCACCGGCGGGATCGCCACGCGATGCCCTGCTCTGGGGCGCCGGCGCCTATTTCGACGCGATGGCGGTGCCAGGCCGCACACGGCTGCTGCTGCTCGAGGCACCCGCCGTGCTCGGCGTCGAGGGTGCGGGCATGATCGACAGCGACAATGCCGAGGGCACGTTGAGGCAGGGGCTTGCGGACCTCCTGGCCGGCAGCGGCAACGAACCTCTCGTGACGCCGTTGACCGCCCTGCTGTCGGCCGCCTTCGACCGGGCGGCAATCGCCATCGAGGTCGGCGCGGACAGGTCCGCCCATGAAGCCGCGATCGGCGCGCTGCTCGACGGCCTCGTCAGGGCGTAGCGGCGAAAAGCTGCGGCGGCAGTTCGACGAGGGGTGCCGGAATATCGCAGGTCTTTTCCGGCGAGCGGCAGATGTCGGCGATCACGCAGCGCTCGCATTCGGGCTTGCGCGCCTTGCAGCAATAGCGCCCGTGCAGGATCAGCCAGTGATGGGCGTGGTAGAGATATTCGTCCGGGATCACCCGCATCAGGTGCTCCTCCACCGCATCCGGCGTCTTGCCGGGCGCGAGACAGAGCCGGTTGGCGATACGGAAGACATGGGTGTCGACCGCTATCGTCGCCTCGCCGAAGGCCATGGACAGCACCACATTGGCCGTCTTGCGCCCGACGCCCGGCAGCGTTACCAGCTCTTCGCGCGTCCTCGGCACCTCGCCGTTGAACCGGTCGATCAGCATGTGGCTCAGCGCAATGACGTTCTTCGCCTTGTTGCGGTAGAGCCCGATCGTGCGGATATAGTCGCGGACCTTCTCCTCGCCGAGATCGAGCATCTTCTGCGGCGTATCGGCCACCTTGAAGAGCGCGCGCGTCGCCTTGTTGACGCCGGCATCCGTTGCCTGCGCCGACAGCGCCACCGCGACGACCAGCGTGAACGGATTGACGTGCTCCAGCTCGCCCTTCGGCTCCGGCCGCTGGATCGAGAAGCGCCGGAACATCTCCTTGCGCTCCTCCAGGCTGTAGGCGGTGCGCACCACGGGCTTGCGCGGGCTCTTGGGCCTCTGCCGCGCTGTCGCAGGCGCTTTTTTCGGCTTCACGTTTGTCATGATGCTTCTATAGTCGTCGCCCATGAACGAAGGCAACTCGGACATCGACCTCAACGATCGCCCCGTCTTCACGGCGGAGCTGAAGCCCTACCGCTCGCTCGGCCATCGCGGCCATGTCGTGCTGTTCCTCATCGCCGGCGCGATGACCTTCGCCCATATGGCGGTCTTCCTGATCTCCGGCGCCTGGCCGGTGGTGATGTTCTTCGGCCTCGATTTCCTCGTCCTCTTCGGTGCCTTCTGGCTGAACAACCGGGCCGCCCGCGCCCGCGAACTGATCGCGCTCTCGCGCACCAACATCTCGATCCGCAAGGTCACACCGTCCGGCCGGCAGACCGACTACGACTACAATCCGTTCTGGACGCGCTTCCTCGTCACCCGCAAGGAGGAGATCGGGATCACCGAGATGGCTGTCGCCGCGCGCAACCGCCAGACCGATATCGGCAGCTTCCTGCATCTCGACGAGCGCGAACGCTTCGCCACATCCTTCTCCGGCGCGCTGGCGCGGGTGAAGCGGGGCAATTGAGCCCTGCAAGAATCGGGTGGTGCCTTGCGGCGGGACATGGTTTTCTGCGGACAAGGAGATAACCATGAACATTGCCGCGACGCTTCAAAGCGACATCACGCCCGAAGGCACCGACTACGATACCGTCAGCCGGGTGATCGAACTCATCACCGACGACTATCGCGACCAGCCGACGCTCGATGACATCGCCGCGCGGCTGAAGCAGTCGCCGACGCAGTTGCAGAAGACCTTTACCCGCTGGGCGGGCTTGTCACCCAAGGCATTCCTGCAGGCGGTGACGCTCGACCATGCCAAGCGCCTGCTGCGGCAGGAATCGCTGCCGCTTCTCGAAACGAGCTTCGAGGTCGGCCTCTCCGGCCCGAGCCGGCTGCACGATCTCTTCGTGACGCATGAGGCGATGTCGCCCGGCGAATGGAAGGCGCGGGGCGCGGGGCTGACGATCCGCTACGGCTACCACCCCTCGCCCTTCGGCCAGGCGCTGGTGATGATCACCGACCGCGGCCTCGCAGGCCTCGCCTTCAGCGACGACGAGGACGGCCGCGCCGCCTTCGAGGATATGGCCTGCCGCTGGCCGAACGCCGACTACGTCGCCGATCAGGCAGCAACGGCGCCCTATGCCGCCCGCATCTTCGATCCCGGACGCTGGAACCCCGAGGAGCCGCTGCGCATCGTGCTGATCGGCTCGGATTTCCAGGTCCGCGTCTGGCAGGCGCTCCTGAACATCCCGCTCGGCAAGGCCGTCACCTATTCCGACATCGCCGGCGCGCTCGGCCAGCCGACTGCGTCGCGCGCCGTCGGCGCCGCCGTCGGCCGCAACCCCATCTCCTTCGTCGTCCCCTGCCACCGTGCGCTGGGCAAAAGCGGCGCCCTCACCGGCTATCACTGGGGTTTGACGCGGAAGAGGGCGATGCTGGGCTGGGAGGCGGGGAAGGCATAAGGCATAAGGCATAAGGCATAAGGCGAAGCCCGACGGACACCGGCAGACTTCAACCCTCGATCAACCAATCCGCGTGTATTTACCCCTGGTTTATGGATCAGCGCCCATA
>CAMPIK010000338.1 GCA_946886325.1 uncultured Shinella sp. | reverse complement strand
CGGTCGAGCCGCCCTGCCCGCCCGGCTGCTGCACCGAATGGGTCGCGTCGAAGACGACGGGCGCGCCGAGCGAAGCCATGATCGGCAGGGAGCGCATGTCGGAGACGAGCGTGTTGTAGCCGAAGGAGGCGCCGCGCTCGCAAAGCAGCACGTTCGGATTGCCGCTCTCGGTGAACTTGGCCAGCACGTTTTTCATGTCCCAGGGCGCCAGGAACTGGCCCTTCTTGACGTTGATGACACGGCCGGTCTTGGCGGCGGCGACCAGCAGGTCGGTCTGCCGGCAGATGAAGGCCGGGATCTGCAGGATGTCCACTGTCCCGGCGACGACGGCGCACTGCTCTTCCGTGTGGATGTCGGTCAGCACCGGAAAGCCGAAATCCTTCTTCAGGTCCGCGAAGACCTCCATCGCCTTGTCGATGCCGATGCCGCGTTTTCCGGACAGCGAGGTCCGGTTCGCCTTGTCGTAGGAGGACTTGTAGACGAGGCCGAGGCCGAGTTTGTCGCAGAGTTCGACGAGCGTGCCGGCGATCATGTAGGCATGGTCGCGGCTTTCCATCTGGCAGGGGCCGGCGATCAGCGACAGGCGCTTGTCCTGCGCGAACGTCACCTGTTTCGGGCCGTCACCGGCGAGGACGGTGGAATTGGTCTTCATGTCAGTCTCCAAAGACGAAGAGCACGCCCTGCCCGGGCCGGGGCGGAACCAGCAGGCGCCCGTCGCGCTCGTGAAATTCGATTTTGTGTTCGGCGAAAAGCGCACGACAGGCGGCAAGATCGCCGGTCCTGAAGACGACGGCCACGCCCTTCAGGCCGCGATCGGCGGCCGGCGGCTCGATGCCGAAGAAACCGGAGAGGCCCGCTTCGTTCAGCACCGAAATGCGCCCGCGCGGCGTCTCGACACTCATGCCGAAGGAATTGGCCTCGACCTCGCGCTCGTCGGCCGCCTCCTGCAACAGGTACTGGAAGTCGGTCGGGTTCTGCTCGAAGAGCACGACCTCGGCCAAGGCGGTCACGCCGTTGGCATGGCTTTCGAGCGCCGATCGGTCGCCGGGCAGCGGCACGACGCGCTCGGAGGAAAAGAGGAAGAAATCCGGCGCGCGCAGATCGGCGGCAAAGGCAAGGCGAAAGCTGCCGGTCGCCGTCCCGCCATCCGGCGTCGTCATGTCGCGCGAGAATTCAAGTACGGAACCGGCCGAAAGTCCGGCGGCGGAAAAGCGCTGGTCGTCCGCCCAGGCGTCTGACGTCGCCATGGCGATGGCCGAAAAACCGTCCGGCCCGCGCCGGAAGCGAAAGGCCTGGTCGCGCGCGACGAAGACATTGCCGTCCCGCGCCGCCGCCTCGCAATCCTCGCGATTGGCGATGCCGAGCGGTTCCAGATAGCTGCCGTCGGCCAGGAAGACGCAACAGTTTTCGGTGCCGAAGGGATGGCGGGCGTCGTCTGCGACGGTGAAGCCGAGCTCGGAAAGACGCTCGCGCGCGACGGAAAGCTCCGTCACCGGCAGGACCAGATGGTCGATCTGGCGAGGCGTTCTGAGGCGTACCGTCATCGTCTCCATCCTGGCCATCGGGCCATTCAGCGGGCGGGCCGTGAATGGCATGCCTGCCCGCCGTTGGCAAGTCCGGCACGGGTGCGGAACCTTTGCCCGATCCGCCCGTTCGCTGTAGCCATCCTATCCGAAAGGTTCCCGCCATTTCCCGCAAAGACCAGACCACAGACGGTACAATCACCCGCGAACGCGACCTGCACGAGGCGCCGCCCCTCTGGGCGGATTCAGCGCGACGCTCCGTACGCCACGCGCTGAAACCGAAGGCGCGGTCCTACGACGTCGTCATCGTCGGCGCCGGCATCAGCGGCGCGCTGATGGCGCATGCGCTGGCCGACGGTCGCCGCTCGGTGCTGGTTCTCGACCGGCGCAAACCCGTCACCGGCAGCACGCTTGCCAGCACCGCGATGATCCAGCACGAGATCGACGTGCCGCTGTTCGACCTCACCCGGATGATCGGCAAGACGAAGGCCGAGCGCGCCTGGCGGCGCTCCGCCCGTGCGGTGGAACAACTGACGGAGATCGTCGCCGACATCGGCATCGACTGCGCCTTCGAGCGCAAGAAGACGCTGTTCCTCGCCGGCGACACCTATGGCAGCCGGGCGCTTCGCACTGAAATCGACGCCCGCGTGGACGCCGGTCTGGAGGCGACCCATGTCGATGCCGCCACGCTTCGCGACCGGTTCGCGATCGACCGCACCGGCGCGATCCTCAGCGACATCTCCGCCTCCGCCGATCCCGCGCGTCTCGCCGCCGGTCTGCTGCGCGCGGCCGCAGCGCGCGGCGCAGAGATCGTCAGCGGACCGGAGATCAGCGACTTTCATGCAACGGGCGACGCGGTCGTGCTTGCGACATCCGAGGGCGATCTTCTCGTTGCCGGCGACGCGGTGTTCTGCACCGGCTACGAGTTCCTCAAAACGCTCTCCAGCAAGCAGCATGCGATCGTCTCGACCTGGGCGCTCGCCAGCCGTCCGGGCCTCGACCTGCCGGACTGGCTCGACGACCATATCGTCTGGGAGGGGTCCGACCCCTATCTCTACCTGCGCCGCAACCCGGATGGCCGGCTGATTGCCGGCGGCGAGGACGAGGAGAGCGAGACCGCCTATCTCGATGCGGCCAAACGCAAGGCGAAGATGGCCCGGATCGTCGAAAAGGCCGAGGCGCTGATCGGCTGCCGCATCGGCAAACCCGACTACGCCTGGTCGGCCCCCTTCGGCACCACGACGACTGGCCTGCCGCTGATCGGCACCGTGCCGGGAGGGACCCATGTCCATGCGGTGATGGGATTCGGTGGCAACGGCATCACCTTCAGCCAGATCGCCGCCGAAGTCGTCTCCGCCGCGATCAACGGCCACAAGGACGCGGACGCCGATCTCTTCCGGTTCGAGGACGGCTAACGGGCCGGCTTCCAGTCTTCCGTGCCCGCTGCCGTCACGATGTGGAAGCCGTTCGCACCGATCTTTTGCCAGGCGCCTTCGGTCCCATCCGGCCAGAGCACCCGAACTTCCGCATCCTCCGCCGCGCCGATGCCGAAATGCACCCAGCCGAGGTCGCCGCTGACATGGCCGCCGCCCACCGTGCGCTCGCGCCGCAGCACCGTGTCGCCGAACTTGACCTCGATCCACGCGCCGACCGCGTCGCGATTGAGGTCGTTCTGCCGCGGCCGCAGCGCGATCCAGTTGCCCGCACCCTCCGTCCCGTTGCGCCAGACTTCCGCATTCTGCCAGCGGTTGACCACCACCATGTCGACCAGACCGTCGAGGTTGAGGTCGGTCAGCGATGCGCCGCGGGCGATGGCGAAATTGGCGATGCCGGCCTTCTCGCCCATCTCGACGAACTTGCCGTCGGCGCCCTGGACCAGCAGGTTGTTCGGGTCCTTCTCGGCAAAATCCGGCATCTTCGCCACATTGCCCTTGGCGACGAAGAGATCGACCCGGCCGTCATTGTTGACGTCTTCGAACTGCGTGTGCCAGCCCGTCGATGGACGGACATCGCCGCCCGCATAGGGGCGGTGCGCCGTGATGCCGCGCGCGAAGGCGACGTCTGCATAGGACGGTTTCGGCTTGCCCTCTGCCGGGATGGCGGCCAGAGCCTGCAGCTTGTTGTCCGCCATGCTGGAAAGGTAATATTCCGGATAGCCGTCGCGATCGACGTCATAGCCGGCAATGCCCATGCCCCAGATGCGCAGGTATTTCCAGCCCTCCTCAAGCGTGTAGAGGGACGGCGCCACGCCCGGCTCCACCTTCCACATCTGCTCCTGCCCGCCCTTGTAATATTCCCGGTCGTTGGAGACGCGAAGCGCCGGCGTGCCGGAGCGGTTCCAGTCGGTGAAGAGGATCGACAGCGGACAATAGCTCGGCTTCAGCGCCAGTGGCGGCGCGAAGCCTTGCGCGTCAGGCCGGTGCAGCCAGTTGTCGGTGCACGATCCCCACGGAAACATTTCCTCATGGCGGTCGATATAGTTGCCGACGGCAAGCGTCGGCCAGGTGGCGCCGCGCTCGAAGGTGGCGGCGAATGCGGTCGACCAGGCATCGCCACCGTCG